>JALZII010000029.1 GCA_030860365.1 Actinomycetota bacterium | reverse complement strand
GGCGTGACCCGCAGGTGGCTCGCGCCGCTGCGCCGTGCGAGCCACAGCGCGCACAGCACGTCCGAGGCGCTCTCGACCATGGACACCACGAGCGTGTCGAGCGCCTCCGGGCCAAAGCGCTCGCCGGCGCGCGCGAGAGCCTCGAAGGTCTGCAGCGCGCGCTCGACCTGGGCGCCCGCTTCCGGGGCTGTGTCGGTGCCCGCCTCCGAAGAGAGCAGAGCGTCCGTCAAGAGCCGCTGGCGTGTCTTCTCGTCCGCGCCCTCGAGCCCTGGGAGGAGCGCAGCAGCCGCGGCCCTCAGCGGACCCGCCGACTGACGCGCATCGAGACGTGCGAGATGAAACCCGAAGCAGGCAACCTGGCGGAGCAGCGCCGTGATGGCGCCATTCGACACGTCGGACGAGCCGGTCCCCGCGCGGACGAGCTCGAGGTCGGCAGTCAGCTCCTGCGGTGACTCGTACCCTGGATCGTCACCGGGCTCCAGCGTGTTGGCTAGCCGCCACTCGATGAAGTTGAGCTTGAAGCGCAGCGGCTCCGCGCGCCAGCGCGCGCCCATGGCCTCGGCAGCGCGCGGTAGTTCGTTCGCGTCCCGCTCCAGCGAGGCGAGGAGGGGCCGGCCGACAGGCAGATGGTCGGCCCCCTGCGAGTAGCTGCGTGCGAGCGCGCTCACCCGGTCGCGCAGCAACCGGAGGGCGACCCGCCGGTGCGCCTCGAGCGTGGGGAGAAAGCCGTCGGGGTCCACCGAGGGGTTGCCGTCCATGTCGCCCCCGGCCCACGACCCGAAGCGCACCGGCGCGGCCACGGCGGCCGGATCCCCGCTGAGACGTCGTGCCACCTCGCCGCTCAGCGCGGGCACGGCGTCGAAGAGCACCGCCTCGAAGAAGAACAGCACGTTCTGGACCTCGTCCTCCACGTTCAGGCGCAGCCGCCGCACCGCGTCGGTCTGCCACCAGATGGCGAGCGTCTCCCGGATCTCTCCCCTCGCCTCCGCGCGCTCGGAGGCGCCGAGGCGATCGTCGTGGACGACCTCGAGCGCAGCGGCGATGCGACGCTGGTGGTCGAGGATCGACCGCCGTCGGGCCTCGGTGGGGTGCGCCGTGAGCACGAGCTCGACCTCGAGTGCCGCCGCCAGCTCGGCGACCCGCCCAGGATCCTCGTCTCGCAGGCTGAAGGCGGCCGCGGCGAGCGACTCACGCTGGCCGCTCTCGTCGCCGTCGTAGCGGCGCCGCTCGCGCACGCGCTCGCGCGCCTCGGCGATGTTGGCGAGCGCGAGCGCCATCGCGCAGGCGCGGATGAAGGGAGCCAGCGCGGCGTCGGGGGACTGGCGCAGCCGCCCGATCAGCCGCCCGGCGGCCTCCTCGTCACCCGCGCGGATGGCGGCCGCGTCTGCATGAAGAGCGCGCACTGCATCCCACAGCTCGGCACCCTCCAACTCCTCCACCACCTCGCCCAGCAGCTCAAAGAGAAACTCCGTCTCGTTGTCGAGCGGCTCGTCGGCCCCAGAGAGCTCGCTCCCGGCAGCCTCGGGAGACGCCTGTGTGATGCTGTCGCCCACGCTCACAGGATAAGGGTGTCGCTGGCTGTGGAGCCGGCCCCGGGTTGCGTTCCTACCGTGTTCGCTGGATACCTCGCTCGACGGCCTCGATGAGGTGGGGGCGGAGGCGATCGGCCGGGATGATGGCGTCTATCGAGCCGGTGCGCAGCGCCCGCTCGACGCTGTGGACGGTGTCGAACTCCGCCGCCACCTCGCCGAGCTTCTCCGAGCGGACCGCCGCCTTCACCTCGGCCAGCACGGCTCGCACGCGGGCTCGCTCGTCGTCGTCCGCCTCGTCCACACGAGCCTGCTCCTCCACCACACGTTCATCCTCGTCGGTACGGGAGCTGACGTCGCGGGCGAAGACGGTCGCGGCCGCCGGAGCGCCGCCGATGACCGAGGCGTACGAGCCCTCCACGGCAATCACCTCCATGTGATCGTTGAGCGTCCCCGAGAAGACCACGAACGCCCCTCCGTGGTAGCGGGAGACGACGCAGAAGACGATCGGGCCTTCGAAGTTGACGACCGCGCGCCCGATCTCCGCCCCGTACTCGAGCTGCAGCTCGCGCAGCGACTCGGGCGAGCCGTCGAAGCCCGACAGGTTCGCCACCACCACCACTGGTCGGTTGCCGCTGGCGGCATTGATGGCGCGGGCCACCTTCTTCGACGAGCGTGGGAACAGCGTCCCCGCCGTCCACTGATCCGGTCCGTCGGCGGGCAGGAAGCCGCTGCGCGGCAGCGCCTGGGACTCGATGCCGAGCAGCGTAACCGGGTAGCCCCCCAGGTGGGCGTCGAAGACGACGGCGGTCTCGGCGCCCGCCATCGCCGCCCAGCGCTCGAGTGGCCGGCGGTCCTGGTCGGCGACGGCCCGCATCACCGTGCGGATGTCGAAGGGCTTCTTGCGCTCGGGGTTCGTCTCGGACGAGAAGATGTCCCCCACGGTCTCGAAGTCGTTGCCCGGCGCGCGATGGGGGAACGAGCGCACGTCGCGGTCGGGCGGGTCGGTCGTCGACGCCTGCCGTGGATGGCGCTCGCCGGGCGCGACGTACGTGTGCTCGTAGTGCGCGAAGAGGATCTCGCAGGCGTCGGTGAGGTCTGCCGCCCAGTACTGGGCCTGGCCGTTGGGTCCCATGATCCGGTCGTAGCCGCCGATCCCGAAGTTGTCCTCGGCCGAGACGCCGCCGGAGTACTCGAGCGCCTGCTTGCCGGTGAGCACCATGGCGCTGTCGGGCGTCATCACGAGGATGCCGCGGGTATGCAGGAGCATCGTCGCTTCCGCGTTCCAGTAGGGCTGCGCGCCGACGTTGATGCCGGCCACGATCACGTTCACCTCGCCCCGGGCCTGCGTGAACGTGATCAGGCGGCGCAGAACCCGCGAGATCCAGTCCATGTTCTCGGTGCCGCTGTCCATCGAGATCTTCGCCCCGGCCGACACGGCCAGCCACTCGACGGGCACCTGCATCTCCTCGGCGAGGTCGAGCGCGCGCATGATCCGCACGGACTCGGGCTCGGCGATCGAGCCGAGCGCCTTGGTCGGATCGCCGAGGAGGGCAACGCGCGTCATCCCCTCGGGGTAGCGGTCGGTGATCGTGCGCACCACGCCGACGACGA
>JALZII010000114.1 GCA_030860365.1 Actinomycetota bacterium | reverse complement strand
CAACGAGCGGCTCAGCGCCTCCACGACCTCGGGCGCCGCCGAAGCCTCGTAGGCCGCGGCGTCGAACTCCCTTCGTGGCGCTCGCATCAGGTAGCCGTCGATCAGGGCGGTGAGCTCGTTGCGCTCGTCGGCCGGCGCTCCGTCGAGGAAGGCGCGCGGGTCGGCCTCGCCTCCGGCTTGGTGCTCGGCGATGAACTGGCTCAGCAGGGTGTCGACGTCGGAAGCCATGAAGTCAGCCCGAATTATCGCCTTCGTCGAGCAGCTGCTTCAGGCGCTTGCGAAAGCGCGAGGCCACCTGGTGCACGTTGGCCTCGCTGGTGCTCTGGCGCTGGGCGACCTCCGCTGCCAGCAGGTCGGCGAACACGTAGAGGTCGACTATCGCCTGGTGCTCTGCGCCCAGCTCTCCGTACGCGGTCTGGATCGCGCGTTCGGCGTCCACTGCGACGCCTTCAAACTCCTGTCCGGCAACCTGAGCCCAGAAGTCGTCGTCGCCCTCGTGCTCGTCGGGCAGGGGGTTAAACGATGGATCGCCCTCGCGGTCGCGGTGGTAGTCGGCGATCCGGCGGCTGGTGATCGTGTTCAGCCACGAGCGAAACTGGCCGACCGACTCCTCGTCGAACGCGCCTTTCAGGGCGCTCTCCATCGCTCGGGCCGCGACCTCTTCCACATCCTCGGGCGGCACCTTCAGCGCCACCCTTCGCTGGATGATCTCGAGATACCCGAAGACCAGGATCCGAAGGGCAAGCGTGACTGCGTCGCCGCGCCCGGCGGCCCTGGCTTTGCGCATGTAGTCGATGAGCTGCTCATCCGTGAGGGGGGTCAGCTCGTGTTCTTGGCGCTCGCGAAAGGTTCCGTCGCTCAAGGGTCGCCTGGGAGGTCGTGGCGGGTCGGGCCTGTCTGACAGGGCGGCAACGTAACGCGTGTCAGGACGGCGGGAGGGTCGCCGACTTACCCGGTGATGGAGCGACCCCGCCTCTTCCTCTCACGCGACGTGCTCTGCGACCGCCTCTCGGCCATCGAGTTCGGCCGCACCGACGACGGGCAGCCCGGCGAGCACTGGCTCGGCCAGAGCGAGAGCGTGGGCTTCTTGGTGGCGAGCCCGTTCGGGCCGGTGGTGGGCTTCGTGGTCAACGACTTCTCCGGGCTCGACCTCGACGACGAGGATCACGCGGCGATGTGGACGGGCCCGCGCTTCGACGTCCCCGTGCTCGGGCTGCGCGACGCCTCGGCCGCCGAGGTCTGCCTGGCCGCCGGCGCCTACCTCGACGGGGAGCCGACGATCAACCGCGTGCATTTCCACGAGGCCGTGGAGGCGGGTGGCGAGCGCGACTTCGACAAGGCCCTCGCTCACTGGCGCATGTGCCTCGAGACGGGCGACCTCATGGCCCACTACGGCCTCGGCTACACGCTCTACGAGATGGGCCGCCAGCGCGAGGCCTACCGCCACCTGCGTGCCTACACGGAGATCACGCCGCACAACGCGTGGGCCTGGTGCTGGCTCGGCTATGTCTGCACCGCTTTGGGGGAGCTGGGCGAGGCGCGCACCGCTTACCAGCAGGCGGTCGAGCTCGAGGACGACGGCGGCGACGAGACCGACGCCGGCGAGTGGCTGGAGCGGCTGGACGGTCGCGCCGGGCGCGAGCTGGGAAGTCAGTGACTCGAGCGACGCGCGGCGCGGCGATAACGCGGCACGCCGCCCGTCCCGACGGCGCAGTCACGCATACCCCTCCACCTTGCTGCGGATCCCACACAGCATGTGTACGACGTGCTTGCTCAGGACGAGGTCGTGGGCTTCCAGGCACCAGCCGGCGACGAGCTCCTTCGCGGACGGGCACCTTGACGAGGCGGTTCTCCCAGTCGGACGGGGCCTTCGCAGTCTCCGGCCCCACGCCGTGGGCGTACGTCGATCTGCGCTGCCTTTGCCGGAGCATCGCGGGGATACACGTCGGCTTCCTGTAACCGCAGGAGCTCATCCGGCGCGTCGGGGTACTGAGCGAGAATCGCCTGGCTGCCGACGATCACGATCTCCTTCTCAGAAGCGACCTCGGCGGCGGCGCGGATGACATGCTCGAGCTCGGCCCGTCGCACCGGTGCTAACCCACCATCTGGAGGACCCTGCGACGCTCGGGCTCGCTCAGAACGCCGGCGAAGGGCGAGTTCTGACGCAGGTCACGAGCTTCCTGGCTGTCTCGGCCGATGAACTTCTCGATGGCGGGGCGAGGGCGGGCGAGAACCCTCTCCCAACGGTCCGCGTAGCGCTGGTCGATCCTGCCTTCCACCCGCCAGGCGCGAAGCCGTCGCCGGGCGTCGTCGACGAGTGACTCATCGAGCCGTTGAGCCACCGCGCGGTGGTAGGCGAGGCCGCGCAGCTCCGCCCGACG
Source organism: Actinomycetota bacterium (assembly GCA_030860365.1). Taxonomy (GTDB): domain Bacteria; phylum Actinomycetota; class Thermoleophilia; order Solirubrobacterales; family Thermoleophilaceae; genus JACCZR01. Next base: position 2,402 of record JALZII010000114.1, on the reverse strand, counting down.
GTGCCCCGAGTCCTCGAGGCCGCGCCGGTACCGGCTCGGCAGGAGCTCTTCGGGATCCAGGGATTTGGGCAATATGGGAGCCAGGTCGCGACACGTGCCGCGTGGTCCGCTTGGCCGTCTGCCCGCGCATCGTGATCTCGCGGAAGTCGAGCGGCGAGCTCCTCGAGCAGTGCCCCCTCCTCGCCCTCGCTCAGGAAGTTCGGCCGTTAGACCAGGCCTTCGGGCTCCTCGACAGGGGCCATACACCGGTAGCGTGCCGAAGGCAGGGACCGAACGACCACCCGACTCAGCCTGGAGGAAGCGCAATGGCCGATGTGAAGCCCATCCCCGACGGGTACCCGAGGGTCACTCCGTACCTCTGCGTGGACGGAGCCGAGGCGGCGATCGACTTCTATGTCAGAGTCCTTGGCGCCACCGAGCGGATGCGCATGCCCGGGCCCGAGGGCAAGATCGGCCACGCCGAGATCCAGCTCGGCGACTCCGTGATCATGCTCGCCGACGAGCACCCGGACATCGGCGTGCTCGGGCCGAAGTCGATCGGCGGCTCGCCGGTCACGATCAGCGTGTACGTCGAGGACGTGGACGCGGTCTTTGCGGAGGCGCTCGCGGCGGGGGCCAGCGAGCTCCAGGCGGTCGAGGATCAGTTCTACGGTGACCGCAGCGGTCAGTTCGAGGATCCCTTCGGGCACCGCTGGAACGTCGCCACCCACGTTGAGGACGTTCCGCCCGACGAGATGGAGAAGCGGATGGCGGACGCGATGGGCGGGTGACCAGAGGGCGGGATCTCGCCGCGCCGGCCGTGGGCGTGGGGCCTTGGAAGGGCGGGCCAGCCACGGAACGAGGCTGACGCGGCGCGCCCGACCCCTGTCTTGCTGCATGCCGGCCATTGGCCCCGGCTCCTGGATAGTTTGGCCGACGATGCCGCCGAGTGACAGAGCCGACAAGCCGATCTTCGTGGTGCAGAAGCACGCGGCCACCTCGCTGCACTACGACTTCCGGCTCGAGGTCGACGGCTTGCTGGCCTCGTGGGCCGTGCCCAAGGGCCCCTCGACCGATCCGCGCGAGAAGCGCCTCGCAATGCAGGTCGAGGACCACCCGCTGAGCTACGGCGACTTCGAGGGTGTGATCGGGCCCGGCTACGGCGCAGGCGCGGTGATCGTGTGGGACACCGGCACCTACGACAACCTTCGCGAGGAGGAGCCGGTGGCCGAGGGACTGGAGTACGGGCACCTGTCGGTGTGGCTGCACGGGCACAAGCTGCGCGGCGGCTACTCGTTGCGGCGCACCGGCGGCGGGGACAAGCCGCGCTGGCTGCTGGTCAAGCGCCGCGACGAGGAGGCCGACGCCCGGCTCAACCCCGTGGCCAGCCAGCCGGAGTCGGTGCTCAGCGGGCGGGCAATCGAGGACCTGACACGAGGATGACACGCGAAGCGGTCGCCTCCTGGGCCGTCCAGATCAGACGCTGAGCCAACCGTGCTCCCGGGCGGGCCCGCCACCAGCGTGCGCGTCTCGACCGAGACCTTCCAGCGCTCGTGGGGCCCGATGGCGGGATCGGAGATCACCTCGGCCACGGCGCCGTCCCTGACGCGCGGCCAGCGGGGGAACATCGAGACGTGGCCGTACTCGCGCACCCAGCTTCGCCGCCGGGAGGCCCAGTCTCCTCGAGGAAGGGCGTCTTGGCGGTTCCGGTGACCTTCAGCCAGTAGGTCAGTGTGGGCTCGGGTCGCGCTCTTCCATGGAGGCCCGTTCCGCCCTGCGGTCGAGCTGGCCCACCAGCTCGTCGGTCGGCTGTGCGAGCGTCTGGGCGTAAGCGGTCACTCGCGCGAGCGTAGCTGTGAAGGCATGTGCTCAGCGCCAGGGGCGAGCGGGACCGTGCCGCCCCGTACGCCCCCGCCGTTCAATGAGGCTCACCGCCCACTCGCCAGCGCTAGCTTGCCTGGCCGAGTGAGCCGAGCTCGAGCCCGAGACCGTCGAGCCCCGGAATGGTGCGATCGCTCTCGCCGCGCGGCCGCCGCACTGCTCGCGTTCACCGCCGTGCTGGCGCCGGGCTGTGGCTTTCGCGAAAGGGTGTGCCGCGAGGGTGAGCACCCGGTCAGGTCGATCCGCTTTCCGGAGAGCGGCCGCACGTGTGTCCGGGACGGTGAACCGCCGCCCAAGGGCTATGAGGCCTATCCACCCGGCGAGGCTCCCGAGTACGTCGGCGACGAGGGCGGCTGACCGTGAGTCCAGGAACGACCGAGGCAGGTGCCCTCGTAAACGCCTGGCGCTCGGCCTACGCCCTCAGCGCCGCAACAGCACGCGCCGCTGGAGCGTCCGCACGGTCCCGCGCGAGTCCCTGGCGCGGGCGACCAAGGTCACTCGAACCGACCGTGCGGCCGAGAGCCGGCGCCGGTAGCGCGCGC
>JALZII010000225.1 GCA_030860365.1 Actinomycetota bacterium | reverse complement strand
GCTGGTCCTTTCCGCGCGCACGCTCACCCTGGCCGCGCGCCGTGACCGGCTGAGGCTGGTGCGGCGAGGCCGGCGGCTCCGAGCGCCTCGAGCCCGCCTGTCGGGGGTCATCGAAGCGTTCAGCGACCGAGCCGGCTGCGAGCCCGGTCAGCTCGTACGGCTGCAACGACGGCGGCCCGGTAGGGCTCGCTACGCAACCTTCGCGCGGGTGCGAAGCAACGGGCGGGGCGAGTTCACGCGGCGCTTCCGCGCCCGTCGTACTTACATCTACCGCGCACGGGTGGTCCAGACGTCGCGATGCCTGGGCGCGGTGTCGGAGCGGGAGCGCATCAACGTGCTGCGCCCGCGCCGCCGGTAGGAAGGCGCGGCGGCCGGGGACCGGCGCCGGCCCTCCCTCCGGGTATGTCCGTCGCTCCTCCCTTCGTCGGGCTAGGTGCGCTTGGCGTAATCGCCGAACTCACCGAAGTCAACGAGCACGCACGGCGTGTCACCAACCGTCTCGGCATCGTGTCCCGGAGGGATCGCGACGACCTGGCCAGGCCCTACTTGGGTCTCTGAGCCATCGTCCATGAAGATCTTCATCTGGCCCGAGACCACGTAGCCAAGATGCGACACCTCGCACGAGTCGGTCTTGGCGATGGGCTTTACGTTGCTCGACCACTTCCAGCCGGGCTCGAACGTCCCACGCCCCACGGTCTGGCCGGCGACGTTGACGACTTCTGCGCGGCCCTTGCCCTCGAACTCTCGAGTCTCATCAGGAGAGTCGAAGCTTTTTACCTCCACCTGCGTCATGGGTCCTCCTTACTCGCTGACCTCTCCTACCACCCTCTCGCCTTTGGGCGCCGAACGCAAGGGGTCTGTCACCGGACTCACGCTCTCGATCCGGTGGCGCCGGACGAGCTGGTCAGCTCGGGACGAGCGTGCGTTCACGTTCCTCGATCGGCTGGACCCCAACAACGGATCGGGCGCGGCGAGCCGGGTAGCGCACGAGGCACCCGCGCTGCTCGTCCCACAACTTCAGGCGCAGCGCATCGATGCTGCTGCGCACGGTGACGACCGGAGTGCGCGCGAACATCGGCTGTTGCTCATGCGCAGCGCGAAAGGCGGTAGTTCGGGATCCTCGCCCCTGCAGCGCGGCGAGCTCGAATTGCCACTTGCTGCCAACCTCGTAGTAGGTCTCCTCGTACTGGTGCTGGATGTAGAGCATCCACGCCGCAACGGCCCCGCCGGCCACCAGGGTGGCGCCCTGCATGAGCAGGTAGGTCGGCCAGCCGACTAGCGCACTCCACCCGAGCGCCCACCCCACAAGCGCGAGGTTCGTGACCACCACGCTGAAGAGGATCCTCCGGGACATGCCCTGTTGCGGGAAGCGGCGCTCGAACAGGAAGACGAGGCTCGGTCCGAGGAACAACATCAGCAGCGGGTTGCGGTAGGCGCTCGGCCGCCCGACGATGCAAGAAGCCCCACCAAGGGTGAAAAAGCCGCCACCCAGGGTGGGCGTCCACCACCCCTTGGCCCTCTAGCTGGCGCGGGGGTTCGATCGGAGACTCCTCCCATCGGATTCACCACCAACCACCAGGAGGAAGCCATGACCCGCAACACCACCACCAAGTTCGTCGCCACCGCGCTCGCCGTCGCCTCGCTGGGCATCGCCGGGACCGCTCAGGCCTCGGAGGTCGAGCAGGGAGCCGGTAAGGCCTCGCAGAACGGCCAGAGCATCGCCATCGGCGAGCCCACGCCGGGCACGACTCCGGGCCAGGCCACCGGCCAGGGCACCGGGGCACAGCCCACAGGCGCGACCAACACCACCAAGCCCCAGGTCGACCCTGAGGAAGTGGACTACAACTCCGCGGCCTACTTCAAGGGCGCAGAGGCAAAGCAGCGCTTTGAGCGCTACTGCAACATGAAGGACGCTGAGCCCTCGCACAGCGACAAGAAGTTCTGCGAGGACTACCGCGCGGCCAACTCCTCGAGCACCGGCGGCAAGCGGCCCGACTACTGCAAGTACGTCAACGTCCGCTACGACCCCGATTGCGACAAGGAGCCCGGGACGCGCCCGACCGAACCCGGCACCGACAAGCCGGACTGGCAGCCCCAGCCCCACAAGCCGGACCCCCACACGCCCGGCTACGAGAAGCACGAGCAGACCTCGTACGGGAAGCCGCAGGCCACCAAGGGCGCCCTGCCCTTCACCGGCCTCGAGATCTGGCAGCTCGGTCTGCTGGGGCTCGTGCTGGTCGGCGGCGGCTTCGGCGCCCGCCGGCTGCTGGCCAGCTAGGCCCGCACCCAAAGCCACACCGCGCATCGAGAGGGGCGCCCCGGAAG
>JALZII010000220.1 GCA_030860365.1 Actinomycetota bacterium | reverse complement strand
TCGAGCAGTACGACCCGCTCGTCGGCTCGCGCACCGTGCGCCGCCCGCAGGAGGCCGACGCCGCGGTGCTCCAGCTGCGTGACGATGGCGGAAGTGGGGCAATCGCCGTCTCCATCGACGGCAACGGCCGGCGCGTGGCCTGCGACCCCTACTGGGGCGCCGTCGAGGCGGTGCTCGAATGCGCCGCCAACCTGGCCTGCGTGGGTGCTGAGCCGCTGGGGCTGACCAACTGCCTCAACTTCGGCAACCCCGAGAAGCCCCACGTGGCCTGGCAGCTCACCGAGGCCGTGCGCGGGCTGGGCGACGCCTGTCGCGCGCTGGAGGTGCCGGTGGTGGGTGGGAACGTCTCGCTCTACAACGAGTCGGGCGGCGGCCCGATCTACCCGACTCCCGTGGTGGCCATGGTGGGCAAGCTCCCCGACGCGGCGCGAGCGGCGCCCGCGGGCTTCGCCCGAGAGGGCGACGTCATCGGCTTCTGCGGCGAGTTCGCGCCGCACCTCCCGGGGTCCGAGCTGGCCAAGTTGCAGGGCGACCCGCTGCCGAGCGTGCTGCCGGCGCGCGATCTGGAGAAGACCGGCGTCGCGCACGAGGCCGTGGGCGACGCCGTGCGGGCGGGGGAGCTGTCGAGCGCCCACGACGTCGCGGAGGGCGGCCTGCTGGTGGCGATCGCCGAGTCGTGCATGGCGGGTGGCATCGGCGCATCGGTCGACCCCTGGCCCGACAGCGAGCAGCTGTTGTGGCTGTTCGGCGAGTGCCCGGGGGGCGGCTTCGTGGTGAGCGGCTCCGGCGAGGCGATCGACCGTCTGGCTGAGCGTACGCCGCTCACGGTCTTCGGCACGGTCGGCGGCGACTCGCTGCGAGCTGCGGACCCGTCGGTCTTAGAGGTCTCGCTCGAGCAGCTGAACGCCGCCTCGGGCTCGCTGGCGGCCGCTTTTCCCTGACCTCGATCTTCCCCCGGCCTTGCGCCGTCTCAGACGAGTCCTATCTTGGGCGCTGATGGGTCGAGAGCCTGATCCCAGCGTGCTCCGGGAGATCGTCGAACGCATCGTCGCCGCCGCCGACCCGGACCGCATCGTCATGTTCGGCTCGGCCGCCAGAGGAGAGATGGGCCCGAACAGCGACATCGACTTGCTGGTGATCAAGGCCGGCGATCACCACCGGGGTCAGCTGACCGATGACATCTACATGAGCCTGTTCGGCGTTGGCGCCGCCGTCGACCTCGTGGTTGCGAAGCCCGAGGACGTCGATCGCTATCGGGACTGTGTCGGCGCCGTCTTTCGCCCGGCGCTCTCCCAGGGACGCGTGCTGTATGGCTGAGCAGAGCGGACCGGCGAATCCGCAGGAGTGGCTGCGGCGCGCGGGAAGCAATCTGCAGCGCGCTCGCGCCGATACCGCGCCGGAGGGGGTCTACCTCGAAGACCTGTGCTTCGACGCTCACCAGGCCGCGGAGAAGGCGATCAAGGCCGTCCTGATCCACCGCGACGTGTCGTTTCCGTTTGTGCACGACCTCGTCGCGCTGCTCGGAGAGCTCCAAGCTGACGGCCTCGAGATCCCCGTGGAGATCAGAGAGGCCGGCAGGCTCAATCGCTTCGCGGTCGCTGCTCGCTACCCCGGGACCATGGAGCCCGTGTCCGCCCAAGAGCACCAGGCCGCGCTGTCGATCGCCTCGACGGTCGTGGACTGGGCTGAGCGCCAGCTCTAGGGCCCGCAAGTACTGCGCCTGAGCTGCGAGCACGCTTCCACGCCAACGGGCGAAGCGCTCCCGAGTGGCCTTTGGGCGCCTGCGAAGCTCCCTGACGAGATCGCGCGGGAGCGCTCGATGGGCGCGTAGCCCCGCCATCAGAGCCCTTCCGTGCCGAGCGTGGCGTCGAGGAAGCCTCGGGCTGCTTGCGCGCGACTTCGGCGCCGCGCCCGCGGCTCGGTCAGCCGCTCTGCAGGCGCACCTCGTCGAAGGGCGCCGGTCCGAGAAGCTGGACGCCGAAGCGCTCTGCCGCGGCGCGGGTGCGCTCGAGGTCGGGACGCGGTGCGTTGGCGAAGTCGCGGTCGGTTGCCGGGTGGCCGCCGGCGCGGAAGAAGGGGTCGTGGCCGCCGGGGGTGTTGAGCACCAAGAAGCGCGCCAGGTCGGTGGTCGCCATGAAGGCGTGAGGAACGCCGCGGCGGATCCCGATCGTGTCGCCGGCACCTCCAGAGCGCTCGGCTCCGTCGATGTGGAGGCGCAGCTCGCCCTCGAGCACGTAGACAGACGCGTCATCAGCGACCCGCCCTCGATTTTCCGTCAGGCCGATGAGCACGCCGACCCCCAGGCCGAAAACGTCGGGTCCATGGCGCCAGTGGGCGTGGTGCAGGGTTTGACCGGACCTCGCCTGGGCGGCGAGGAGCGGACGTAGTTCGACTTCGAGTTGCGCGGTTCGGTCGACTCGCCGAGCTTCTTCACGGCGGGGAGCCCACGGGCTCGATCCGATACGTGCCAGGTGTCCTGTGTCGGGCGTGTCCGCTCTCCCCCTGCCACGACGCCGCCAAGCTAACCCCGCCCAGATCGCCTGCCTATTCCACAAAGCTGGCATTCACAGCGTGTCGGACGGGGCTAGTCATGGCCGCATCGGCGTGCGTAGATCCGCTAGTCGTCAGTAGGCGACCGTCTCCTCCTCCTCGACGACGACCGGAGGGGCGAGCACCTTCAGGTTGCTCATCGACCCCGAGCTGTCGAGACGCTCGCGGAAGGACTTCGCCTTCGCGGCCGAGGGAAACTCGACCTGCACGGTCACCTCGTTCGGGTTGTCGACGCTGCGACACAGCCGGTGACCGATTGCCGCTTCCCGACGGCCGACCGGGTCCGAGTCCCAGCGCTCCTTGAAGGTGTCGTAGTCCGGCACTTCGATGCGGGCGGTGAGGTATGACATGAGAGACCTCCAGTTGTTGTGGCTTGCTCTCCGACCGTATGTGGGACAGACGCGCCGCGCATCGGGGTGACTACTCAGCTGCTACTCAAGTATTCGGTGCTCGCTGGCCGGCGGTAGCGTCCTCTAGGTGAGTCCGACGGTGCCCGTTCTGCCCGCCTCGGTCGATCGCTTCGTCGGGCGCGCACGGGAGGTAGCCGAGGTCGATCAGGCGCTGCGGCGAGCCCGGCTGGTCAACGTCACCGGCCCGGGTGGTGCCGGCAAGACGCGCCTCGCCCTTGAGATCGCCCGCCGTCGAGCGCGAAAGTCGTCGCCTGTCTTCCTGGTCGACCTGTCGGCGATCTCCGCGGCGCATCGCGTTCCGGCCGCCTTCGCGGATGCGGTCGGCGTCGCCGGTGCATCGTCGGACGCGATGCCCGACGTGGTGCGCGTGCTGGCGGGTACGACCGCTCTCTTGGTGGTGGATAACTGCGAGCACGTGGTGGACGCGGTCGCGCCGACGCTGACCGCCCTGCTCGAGGGCTGTCCGAAGCTGCGCGTGCTCGCGACCAGTAGGCAGACGCTGCGCATGCCCGGAGAGACGGTGTTCCCGCTGGGACCGCTGCACTCCGACGAGGCCGTGCGTCTGTTCGTCGAGCGCGCCCAGGCTGTTCGCCCCGACGCCCTCGCCGGGGCGGAGGCGCCGGTCGAGGAGATCTGCCGCCGACTGGAAGGCCTGCCGCTGGCCCTCGAGCTGGCCGCCGCTCGCGTCTCGGCCCTGTCCCCCACGACGATCCTCTCCCGGCTGGAGGGGCAGCTGGACGTGCTGGCGGGTGAGGGCCGCGAGGGGCCGACCCGCCATCACAGCCTGCGGGAGACGATCGAGTGGAGCTTCGAGCTGCTCAGTCGAAAGGAACAGGAGGGGTTCGCGCGGCTCGCGGTGTTCCCGGGCAGCTTCTCGTTGGAGGCCGCCGAAGCTGCGGCGGGGGTCGACTTGGACGTGCTGGACAGTCTCGTGACCAAGTCGCTGGTGTCGACCCTGACCGTGGCCGGGGACGAGCTGCGCTACCGCCTGCTCGACACGCTGCGCTCCTACGCCCGCGAGCGCCTGCTCGCAACCGGGCAGGAGGACGAGCTGCGCGACCGGCATCTGCGCTTCTTCGTCGCCCGGGCTGAGGCCGCGCACGGGTCAGGTGCCCTGGGGGGCTCGGGGAGCGAGGTGCGAGCGCTGTCCGACGAGCTCGACAACCTGCGCCTGGCTCTTGCGTGGAGCGTCGATCACGACCCGCCGGCCGGGCTGAGCCTGCTCGGCACCACCCGCGAGGTGTGGTTCCTGCGTGCCCAGACCGAGGGGAGGGCATGGGCGACCCGGCTGCTGGGGCTGCACTCCGATCCCGACCGCGCCCGCGCATTGGGGTTGCTGGGCGCCGGTCAGCTGGCCGCTGCCGATCAGGACCACGCGGCTGCGCGCCCGTTGCTGCTCGAGAGCATCGAGCTCGCCGAGCGACTGGGCGCGGCGGAGATCCTGGCCGCCGCCTGCCACCGCCTGGGCCTCAGCGCGATGCTCTCCCGAGACGTGGAGGAAGCCGAGCGAAGCCTGGCCCGCAGCGTGGAGCTGTTCGGCGAGCTCGGGCAGGCCCAGGGCGTGGGCCGAGGGCTGGGCATCCTGGGAATGGTTCGCCTGAACCAGGGTGACTTGGCCGGCGCCAACCAGGTCCTCACCGAGGCTCTTGCCACGCTTGGGGACTGCGACGACCCCTGGGGACAGGGTCAGGTACTCATGGGCCTCGGTCTGGCGGCCAAGTCCGCAGGGGACGTCGGCCCCGCAGTCGACCTCCTCTCCCAGGCGGTGGCCATGCTCGTCGCCGCCGGCGATGCCACCATCCTGGGGGTGGCGCTGGTCAGCCTGGCTGCGCTCACCGTCTCCGAGGACCCCCGCCGCGCCCTGCGGCTGGCCGGCGCCGCGGTCGGATGTCGGGAGCGGATCGGCGGGCGCCACCCGCTGGCCACGCGCGAAGAGCTGGAGGCGGTCCGGCGCGCCTGCGCCGAGTCGTTGGGGGCCGAGGCGGCCGAGGCCGAATGGGATGCCGGCCTCGCACTCACTCCCGCCGACAGCGCCGCTCTCGTGGCCGGCCGACCCGCACGCGTCGAGCCGAGCGCCCTGACCGCCCGTCAGCTGGAGGCCGCTCGACTGGTGGCCGACGGCCTGACCAACGCCCAGATCGCCTGCGAGCTGCACCTGTCCGAACGCACGGTGGAGAACCACGTCTTCAACTCGCTCACCCAGCTCGGCCTCCACAACCGGGTCCAGCTGGCCACCTGGGTCACCGAGCGCGGGCTTCGGTGATCGCGCGTTGAGGGCTGGTGGGGTGAGCGTCCCCAAGGAGGACGCTCTGCCCCACCGGTTAGGACTCTTGTCTAGGCGCTCGACCCCGTCTCCTCCGGGAGTCCTATCGCGTACTCCTCGTTGACCTCGAAGTACGTGTTCTCGCTGGCCTCCCCGGTGAGTCCGTCCATGTAGGTCTGGAGGTCGTCCACCGAGCCCGCCTCCCAGAGGCAGACGGCTGCAGTCTTGTCCTGGCTGACGAGGAACTGGCGCCCATAGACCCCGGGCGGCGCGTTCTGGGCGACATCCTCAGGGCTGTGGGAGAGGAACGATTCCGGATCCGTGATGCGGTGCTGCACGACGACATGCATGAGACACCTCCTGGTTGGGGTCGGCGCCTAGCTCCGACTCTGTGTTCTGGCTTGTGTGAAAACGAGGTCGCGGGTCATCGCATCGGCTCCATCAGGCGAGCAGCTCGCAGCCGTGTGCCTCGGCGATCGCGGCCACCCGCTCGAAGTCCGGCTCCTCCTCGGACGGCGGCGGCAGCGTGCGGCTCTCGGCGGGCTCGCTCATCTCCCTCACCAGGTCCTCGAAGCCGCCGGGGGTGCAGATGAACAGCATCCGGCAGCCGGCGTCACCGACCGTGTACTTGTGCGGGATGTCGCGGGGGCCGAAGAGGTAGTCGCCGGCGCTTGCCTCGATCGTCGCGTCCCCGACCTCGAAGGTCGCGCTGCCCTCGAGGATCCAGAAGCCCTCGTCCTCGCGGTGGTGCACGTGCAGCGGCGCCTCGGCACCGGGAGGCTCGGTCATGTCCACGATCGTCATCTGGCCACCGGTGTCGGCCGCCGTCGCCTTGATCACCGCGAGCCCCGCGAACCACCAGCGCGCCTCCCCCTGATCGCCTGGCACGGCGATGGGTTGCAGTGCCTGGGCCTGGCTTGTCCCCTGGGTCATCATCGCTTCTCCTTTGTGGTCGTGTGGTCTAGAGAGAGGAGCGCGATCGCGTAACGCCAGGCGCCGTCGTCTCCGCGGCGCACCACGTTGGTGCTCCGCTTCGACAGCACGAGGGCGGTGTCGCGCGCCTGGAGGACTCGTCCCGAACCGGCTACGTACGTGTGGTCGTCTTCCCAGATCGCCCTCGCGAGCCGCTCGACGGCCTCGCCGCCGCGAGCCGCGCACGGGTCGTCGCCCGCTACCAGCAGGGCCCCGTCCTCGAACAGCGGGGGCAGTGCGCCGCGGTCGCGGGTCACGAAGGCGTCCTCGAACAGCGTCTCGAGCTCCTCCGGTGTCCGTGCTCCCCCTCTCATGGCGTCGCCAAGCTAGCCCCGCCGGGGTCGCCTGCCTACTCCAGAAAGCTGGTATTCACGGCCCGCCGAAGCGGGCGTAGCATGGCCGCGTGGGCTCGTATGCCAAGCAGCGCGCCGCCGGGCGGATCGCAGACCTGGCCGGGCGGGGATTGGACCTGCCGAGCTTCTGGCAGGAGGCGACGGACGCCGTGGCGACGGCCGTGCCCCACTACATGTCGCCCTGCTGGTGGACGCTCGACCCGGCGTCGCTGCTCGTCACGAGCCACTACCAAGCCGAGCTGCTGGAGCTTCCCCCGGCGATGCTGGCGCAGGAGTACTACGAGGAGGACTTCCACGACATCGCGAGTGTGGCGGGCTCCGAGCGCGGGATCTCGACGCTGCACGAGGCGACCGGCGGGGACCCGGCCCGCAGCGCGCGCTGGCACGCGAACATGGAGATGGGGGGCGACCAGGAGCTGCTCGTGGCGCTGCGGACCCAGCCAGGCGAGGCGTGGGGCTTGGTCGGCCTCTACCGCGAGCCGGGCGAGCCGCAGTTCGATGCCGACGAGCTGGCGTTCCTGCGCGAGGTCGCCGGTCGCCTCGCCGAGGGCGCCCAGCGAGGGCTGCTGGTGGGCGAGGCCTCCGACCCGGAGGGTCCGGACGCTCCTGGGCTGGTCGTGCTGCGAGACGATTGGAGCGTCGAGTCGCTCACCCCGGGCACCGAGCGCTGGCTCGCCGAGCTCCCCGGCGGCGACTGGGAGGCCCAGAACACGCTGCCGCCGTCGGTGCTCGCGGTGGCCGGCCGAGCGCTGCGGACCGCCGAGCGCCCGGATGCTCCGGGCGAGATCGCGTTCGCGCGCGTGCTCTCGGGCGAGGGCCGCTGGATGGTCCTGCACGGAGCCTCGCTCGTCGCCGACGGCGCACGTCGCGTCGCGGTGATCGTCGAGCCCGCCAACCCGGCCCGGATCTCGCCCCTGCTGATGGCGGCCTACGGGTTGAGCGAGCGCGAGCAGGACGTCACGCGCTTGGTCCTGCGCGGCGACTCGACCGAGCAGATCGCCGAGACGCTGTACGTCTCGCCCTACACCGTGCAGCAGCACCTCAAGAGCGTCTTCGAGAAGACCGGCGTGCGCAGCCGCAGAGAGCTCGTGGGCAAGGTCTTCTTCGCCCACTACGAGCCGCGGCTGCGCGACAACGAGCGGCGGGTGGTCGCCGGCGAGCCGGTGCGCGGAGGGCCGTTTCGCGGCGAGGTGCCCGAGTAGGGGCGATCACCGGGCGGCGTTTCTCGCGAAGCGCCACAGGCTACGAGAGTTCAACGACCCCGACCGCGGCGTGATTGCGTGCCGCTGAAGAGCAGGAGCAGAAACCCGACTCCGTGGCTCGGTCCGAGGATTCCCACGACCCCCTCCTGGTGGCTGAGCCCGACCGCCACCAGCGGGACGAGCAGGGCGAAGTCGGCGAAGGCGGCGACCCGGATCCAGCGGAGCTCCCTGAGCGTGCTCTGCGGCTTGTCCATTGCGCCGCACTGTGGCAATGAGGAGCAGCGGGGATTCAGCCGGGGAGGCGGTGGCGGATGCCCGCGAAGCGGGCGAAGTCACGATCGTAGGAGACGATCTCGGCGCCGTGTTCGACGGCGAGCGCGGCGAGGTGCGCATCCGTGGTCAGGTTCCCGGCGCTGCCGGTCTCGCGCAGCAGGCCGCGCAGCAGATCGGCATGGCGCGGGGTGGGCTGAGCGACGACCGCAGCGGGAGCGCCGAGCCAGGCCTCCACCTGGTCGGTGGCCTCGTCGACCGACAGCGGGGTGGCCATGATCGACGGGCTCGTTGCGATGCGGACGAACGCCAGCAGGGCCACCCAGGCCAGCCCGACAGCCTGCACCCCCGCCAGTGAATCGTCCAGCCAGGAGCGCGAGCGCTCGTGATCGGCGCTCGCGGAGTCGACGGCGTAGAGCAGGACGTTGGCGTCGACGACCACCACCGCGAGGTCAGCGTCGTTCGGCGAGGCGCCGTGCGAGCTCTTCGTCCTCGAGCCCTGCGGCGATGCGCAGTGCCTTTGACAGATCGACGCGGGCGGGGCCCAGCCTGCGGGCTGTCGTGTACTCCCGCGTCGTCGAGGAGGGCGACGCGAGGCCGGCGCGGATCGCCTCGTTGACCGCCTGCTTGAACGACAGGCCGCGCTCGCGCATCGTGCGCTCCACGAGGAGGCGGGAATCGGGATCCAGGGTCACGGTCGTACGGATGTTCGCATCCTACCACCGCTCTACATGATGTAGTGATGCATCGCCTGGTCCTGCGGTGGCGGGCCGGGCACTGTCGACCGGTCCGCCCTCCGCCTCGTCCAGCACCCGCTCGACCCCGGGCACGGCGAGGGCCACGAGCTCCACCTGCTCGCTCGCCGGATCGGCGCGCAGCTGCGAGAGCGCGACGGAGACAGAGCCCGGCTCCTGCGGCCGAGCGCCGATCATGAGCGCGACGGGAAGGGAGTGCACCCGCCGCGCGAGGTAAGCGAGGAAGAGCCGGGGGGCTCGTCGGCCCGGTGCGCGTCGTCGACGACCAAGAGCAGCGGCGCCTCGTCGGCGAGGTCTGCGACGAGCCGGTGGAGCCCGTGCAGGGGCTCCGCAGGGGTGGTGTTGGGGGCGATGGCGAAGGTGCGCGTGCTGCGCATCCTGATGTCTCAGCCTTCTCGAGCGAGTTCCTCAGGTTACCCCCGACATGACGCAGCTCAGCCGGCTGGCCTGCCCTCATCGAGGTCGCTGCGGATCCCGGCGAGGGCCTACGAGGTGGATCAGACGAAGGTTCTTCAGGGTCCTCGGCGACTCGTTCACGCATTCCCTGGTGGGACCGCCGAAGCTCGGATCACGGCGGGGCCCACTGGTACTCTCGATGGAGAGGCCCGTTGAGCTCTCTCGACCCGATCCCCGATCGCGACGGGCCCCGCGACGAGTGTGGCGTCTTCGGCCTATACGCGCCGGAATCCGATGTCGCGCGGCTGGCCTACCTCGCGCTTCACGCGCTCCAGCATCGGGGTCAGGAGTCCGCTGGCATAGCCACCGCCGAGGGTGGCCACGTGATGACCATGCGCGATCTCGGGCTCGTCTTCCAGGTCTTCGACGAGCAGAAGCTGCAGGCTCTGCAGGGGGACATCGCCTTGGGCCACGTGCGCTACTCGACCACCGGCTCCGGGGCCTGGGAGAACGCCCAGCCGGTGTGGCGCTCGGATCGCCGGCAGGTCGCCCTCGCCCACAACGGCAACCTCATCAACGCCGTGGAGCTGCACTCCGAGCTGCTCGACCGCGGGGTGACCTTCCGGGGCACGAGCGACTCGGAGATCATCGCCGCGTTGATCTCCACCCACGAGGCCGAGCGGGTGGAGGACGCGCTGGCCGATGTGGTCCCGCGCCTGGAGGGCGCCTTCTCCACGGTGATCATGACCGGGGACCGGGTGATCGCCTTCCGCGACCCCGCCGGCCTTCGCCCGCTCTCGCTGGGTCGTCTCGCCGAGCCCCCAGGCCAAACGGCCGGCTCGGCCGGCCGCGCAGGAGAGCGTTTGGGCCAAGCGGCCGGCTCGGCCGGCCGCGCAGGAGAGCGTTTCTGCGTTGCCTCGGAGAGCTGCGCCTTCGACATCATCGGCGCCGAGCTGCCGCGCGAGGTGCAGCCGGGCGAGATGGTCTCGCTGAGCGAGGGCGGCATCGAGACCCGCCAGCTGGTGGAGTCCGAGCGCCAGGCTTTTTGCGTGTTCGAGCACATCTACTTCGCGCGCCCCGACTCCATGCTCGAGGGCAACCGCACGCAGGTCTCGCGGCGCAAGATGGGAGAGATCCTCTGGCGTGAGGCTCCGGTCGAAGCCGACGTGGTGGTGGCCGTGCCCGACTCCGGCACCCCGGCGGCCACCGGCTACTCGAAGGCCTCGGGCCTGCCGCGCGACGAGGGGCTGATCAAGAACCGCTACGTGGCCCGAACGTTCATCCAGCCCGGGCAGGAGCTGCGAAAGCACGGGCTGCGCATGAAGTTCAACCCGCTGCGCGAGGTGGTCGAGGGCAAGCGGCTCGTGGTGGTCGACGACTCCATCGTGCGCGGCAACACCACCCGCCAGATCATCGGCATGCTGCGTGAGGCCGGCGCTGCGGAGGTGCACATGCGCATCTCCGCTCCGCCCATCCGTCATCCCTGCCACTACGGGATCGACATGTCGACCGTGGAGGAGATGGTGGCCCACGGGCGTACCGTCGAGGAGATCGCCACCGAGCTGGGCTGCGACACGCTCGCCTACCTCTCCCTCGACGGCGTGTACGAGGCCATCCGCGGCTCCCGCGAGACCCACTGCGACGCCTGCTTCTCGGGCGACTATCCGCTCGAGCGCACCGACGCGGCGAACGGCAAGTTCGCGCTCGAGGAGCTCGCGGTCATCACACCTTGAGGCGAGCCCCGCAGGCGCAGCGCAGGCCGACCTCCTCCCGCGACCCGGTCCTGGTGGCCGCACTCGCGATGCTGCTGGCGCTGTTGGTGCTCCATGCCCTCGACCACTCGGTGCGTCAGTCGGCACCGGTGCCCACGGGGGCCTCGACCCTCGGGACGCTGGGCTTCGTGGTCACCGCCACCGCGTTTGCCTTCGCGCTGAGCGGCAGCCGCTGGGCCTGGCCCCTGACCGCGCTGGTGGCCTTTGGCACCACGTTCGGCTTCCTTGCGGTGCACGTGGCGCCCGACTGGGGGCCGTTCTCGCAACCCTACGCCGACATCCCCGTCGACGCCCTCTCGTGGGTGGGCATGCTCGTGCCGGCCGTGGTGGCGTTCGGGGTGGGCGTGTTCGCAGTACGGGCCGGCCCCCGGATGCGCTCCGAGGGCACCGCGTAGCGGAGGAGCGCAGGCCGAGCGCCACGCAAGGAGTGCAGCCCGATCGTCGATCGGGCGAGCACCGCACCGATCAGTCTCGGCCGAGCACCGCTCGCTCGAGGTTGTCACGATTCCGCAACGCCCGGAAAGCCTCTGCAAAGCGCGCCCCAGGCGGCCGCAGGCGCCGGTACTGTCGCTGGCGTGGACCTGCACAGCGCGCTCAGGGAGCACTTCGGCTTCGGCGCCTTTCGCCCCGGGCAGCTCGAGGCGTGCCGAGCAGCCCTGGCGGACCGCGACGTGATGGTCGTGATGCCCACTGGATCGGGAAAGTCGCTGTGTTACCAGTTGCCGGCGCTCCTGCGCGACGACCTCGCGGTGGTCGTGTCTCCCCTGGTCGCGCTGATGCAGGATCAGGTGGAGGCGCTCGAGGCGCGTGGCCTGGGCGACCGGGTGGCGCTCATCAACGCGCAGCGCGACGCGGCCACGAACGCCGAGTCGCTGGCCCGCGCCGCGGCGGGTGAGCTTCGGCTGCTCTACGTGGCCCCGGAGCGCTTCTCGGTCCCCGGCTTCGCCGATCGCCTGCGCCGGCTCGACATAGGCCTGTTCGTGGTCGACGAGGCGCACTGCGTCTCGCAGTGGGGGCACGACTTCCGGCCCGACTACTTCCGGTTGGGTGACGCTGCGCGCTACGTGGGCGCGCGGGCGGTGGTCGCCTCGACGGCCACAGCTACGCCACGCGTCGCACGCGACGTCGAGCAGCGGCTGCGGCTGTCCGAGCCCATGCGGGTGGCCACCGGCTTCGACCGACCCAACCTGTCGTTCGTGGTGGCCCGCCCCGCGCCGCACGAGAAGCGGGCGCTGATCGCCGAGGCGCTGCGTGAGGAGGATGCCCTGCCGGCCATCGTCTACGCGGGCACGCGCGCGGGGTCGGAGGAGCTCGCTCGCGAGGTCGGCCGCGAACTGGGGGTGGAGGCGATGGCCTATCACGCCGGCCTGGAGCGTTCGCACCGGGCAGGGGTCCAGCGCCGCTTCCTGGCCGACGAGGCGCCGGTGATCGTGGCCACCAACGCCTTTGGCATGGGCGTCGACAAGCCCAACGTGCGCACGGTGGTGCACGCCACCGTGCCCTCATCCCTCGAGGCCTACTACCAGGAGGCGGGCCGCGCCGGCCGCGACGGGTTGCCCGCCCGGGCCCTGCTGGTGGCCGAGAACCGCGACAAGGCTCTGCACGTGCACTTCATCAAGCAGGAGGAAGTCGAGGACGGCCTGCCGGGCTGGCTGGCCGACCGCCTGGGCGCCTCCGCCGACGGCGACGGTCGTTACTCGGTGGAGGCCCCCCTCCTGGCCCGCGAGCTGGGCGGCGGAGGCGACCGTCTGCGATCACTGGTGGGCCACCTGGCCCGCGCCGGGGTGATCGAGCCCTCCCCCGCGCCGCTGGACCGGGTGGCCGGGCGTTTCAGCGCGCGCTTCGACGCCCGCGCGGCGGCCCGCTGCCGGTCCTCGATCGACGAGGCGGGTCGTGTGCGCTGGCGCCAGTACCGCGAGATCTGGGCGTACGTGGAGGGGGACTCCTGCCGGCGCCGGGCGATCCTCATCCACTTCGGCGACCGCGCGGATCCCGCGCCGGCCGGCCCGTGCTGCGACGCCTGCGAGCCGTCGCTTCGAACCGAGGCGCCACCGCCTTCGCCCGAGGTCATCGCCGGGCTCGACGACGCGATCATCTCCGTGGCGCGGGCGGCGCGACCCTCGGTGGGGCGCACCCTGTGCGCGGAGATCGTCCACGGCGGTCGCAGCCAAAAGATCAAGCGCAACTCCTACGACGGCCTGCCCGCGTACGCCGCGTCGTCGAACATGCGCCGCGCCGACATCCTCGGGCGCGTCGACGAGCTCATCTCCGAGGGGCGGCTCGAGACGACCGGCGGCCCGTACCCGGTGCTGCGCGCGGCCGCCACGGCGGCGTAGTGGCACTCCGCCTCGCCGTGCTGGTCTCCGGTGAGGGCACGAACCTCCAGGCCATCCTCGACTCGGTGCACGGGCGAGAGGGGATCGAGGTGGTGGGGACCGCCGCCAGCCGCGCCGGGGCCCCCGGGCTCGAGCGCGCCCGCCAGGCAGGCGTGGAGACCGCTGTGTTCGCCGCGGCCGATCACGCCGACCGCGACTCGCGTGACCGCGCGCTCGGGGACTGGCTCGAGGAGCACGACGCCGAGCTGGTGGTGCTGGCCGGCTGGATGGAGATCCTCGGCCCGGAGTTCATCCGCCGCTTCGAGGGACGGGTGCTCAACGTGCATCCGTCCCTGCTCCCCTCGTTTCCGGGCGTGCGAGCGATCGAGCAGGCGATCCAGCACGGAGTGCGGGTGACCGGGGTGACCGTTCACTTCGTCGACGAGGGCGTCGACAGCGGGCCGATCGTGTTGCAGGAGGCGCTGGAGCTCGCCTACGATCGTGAGGTGGACGAGGTCGAGCGGGAGGTGCACGCGATCGAGCACCGGCTGCTGCCCAGGGCGATCGCGCTGATCGCCGCGGGCGCGGTGTCGGCCGACTCTGAGAACCTCAGGCGGGTGCGCATCGATTCCTGGCCCGACGCGGACGGAGCCCGTGGCGAAGACAGCTGAGACCGGCGTGCAGGCCGCGGCGCCGGGCGGGGTGCGTGTGCGCCGAGCGCTGCTGACGGTCTCCGACAAGCGCGGGCTGATCGACTTCGCGCGCGGACTCGCCGAGCTCGACGTCGAGATCGTCTCCACGGGGGGCACGGCCCGCGAGCTGGTCGCCGGAGGGGTCGAGACACGCCTCATCGAGGATTACACGGGCTTCCCGGAGATGCTCGACGGCCGGGTCAAGACGCTCAACCCGCGCATCTACGCGGGTCTGCTGGCGGTGCGCTCGAACACCGAGCACGTCGAGACGCTCGACGAGCACGGCATCGAGCCGATCGATCTCGTCTGCGTGAACCTCTACCCCTTCGAGCAGGTGGCGAGCCGGCGCGGCGCCGAGGCCGACGAGGTGATCGAGAACATCGACATCGGGGGCCCTACGCTCATCCGGGCCGCGGCCAAGAACCACTCCTTCGCGGTGGCGGTCACCAGTCCCGAGAGCTACGACGCCGTGCTGGAGGAGCTTCGCGAAGCAGGGGGCCGGCTGTCGGCGCGCACCCGTGAGAGCCTGGCCATGGAGGCCTTCTCGTACACCGCCCGCTACGACGCCTCGGTGTCGCGCTGGTTCGCCGAGCGCGAGGAGCACTTCCCGGCGGAGGTCACGACCGCCTACGAGAAGGTGCTCGATCTCTCCTACGGGGAGAACCCCCACCAGCGTGCGGCCTACTACGCCGAGGCAGGTGCGAGGACGCACCTGCTGTCGATGGTCTCGAAGCTCCACGGCAAGGAGCTCTCGTTCAACAACCTGCTCGACCTAGATTCGGCTCGGTGGCTCGTGGAGGAGTTCGAGCTCCCCGCCGCGGCGATCGTCAAGCACAACAACCCGTGCGGCTGCGCCGTAGGCGCAGATCCCTCGGAGGCCTTTGCGAAGGCATTGGCCACCGATCGCCGGAGCGCCTTTGGTGGGGTGATCGCGATAAACCGCACGGTCGACCGCGCGCTCGCCGAGCAGCTGAATGCGATGTTCGTAGAGGTCGTCTTCGCCCCCGGCTTCGACGAGGATGCCCTCGAGGTGCTCCAGCGCAAGGCGAACGTCCGCCTCCTGAGCAGCGAGGAACGCCGCCATCCACCGCTGAGCGAGCAGGACGTCAAGCGGGTGCGCGGCGGGCTGCTGGTCCAAGACTATGACTGGGGGTCGGAGGATCGGCTCGACATGCGGGTGGTCACCGAGCGAAAGCCCACAGAGCAGGAGTGGGGCGAGCTGCAGTTCGCCATGCGCGTGTGCAAGCACGTGCGCTCGAACGCGATCGTGCTGGCGCGCAACCTGGCCACCACGGGAGTCGGCGCCGGCCAGATGAGCCGTGTCGACTCGGTGCGGATCTCCGTGGACAAGGCCGCGGCGGCGGGCATCGACCTGGAGGGAGCGGTCCTGGCCTCGGACGCCTTCTTCCCCTTCGCCGACGGGCCCGAGCACGCGATCGAGGCCGGCGTCCGCTCGATCATCCAACCCGGCGGCTCCCAGCAAGACCACGAGGTGGTGGAGGCGTGCGACCGCGCCGGCGTGGCGATGGTCTTCACGGCGCGGCGCCACTTCAGGCACTAGCTGCCCGACGCTTACGCGACATATGTTCGCCATGAAGAGCGGGCCGCACGAACGTGCCGAAGCCCGACGACTGCGTGCGGCAGGCTGGAGATCGCGCCTACTTCCACGCACGAGGTGAGCTGCATCTCCGGCAGACCAAGGCTGCGAGGACCCGGCGGAGGGCCCGCGCGCGACGATTCGTCAGAGGGATTCTGTCGGCCAGCTGTTGCCTCGACTGCGGACAG
>JALZII010000213.1 GCA_030860365.1 Actinomycetota bacterium | reverse complement strand
GCTGCGCGGCGCGCTTGCGCCTGGCGGCTCGCAGCTTGCGCTTCAGGCGATTCAGCTTCCTCGTGCTCGGCACCTTGCCGGCGCACGCCACGCGGGTCACCCCCGGCGGGCGCTTGCGAAGCGCCGTGAACAGGCTGCGCTTGGCGGGCACCTTGCCGCCGGCGGCCGGGTTGGACGAGAAGTCGGCCAGGGGCTCGGGCCAGTACGACGCGCGCTCGATGTGCGCGGACGCGGTGGTCGCTCCCACCACGATCGCCGCGACGAGCAGCACCGCGGCGGCGAGACCCCTCCACACCCTGGCCACCGGGCCGGTGTAAAGACGGTTTGGCCGCGCCGCCGGCAGTTGCCCCGTAGCATCGCCCTGCGTGGCACAGCTCCATCACCGCGTGGACGGCCTCCCCGAGGCGCCGATCGTGGTCCTCTCGAACGCCCTCGGCACCACGCTCGAGATGTGGGACCGCCAGCTCCCCGCCCTCACCGAGCACTTCCGCGTGCTGCGCTACGACTCCCGCGGCCACGGCCGCTCGCCGGCGCCGCCGGGCCCGTACGAGATGGCCGACCTGGGCGGCGACGTCGTCGGGCTGCTCGATCGCCTGGAGATCGAGCGCGCGAGCTTCTGCGGGATCTCCATCGGCGGGATGGCGGGGCTGTGGCTGGGGATAAACGCGCCCGAGCGGATCGACCGCCTGGCGCTGTGCTCCACGGCTGCGCAGGTCCTCAGCCCCGAGGAGTGGGGAGAGCGCGCGGCGACGGTTCGCGGGCAGGGCGTCGTGGCGCTGGCGGACGCGACCATCGAGCGCTGGTTCTCGCCGGCGTTTCGCGAGGCCGAGCCGGAGCTGATGAAGGACATACGGCGCAAGCTGGTCGGCACACCCTCCGAGGGCTACGCGGGCTGCTGCGAGGCGGTCGGAGGGCACGACCTGCGAGATCGTCTGAGCGAGATCGAAGCGCCGACCCTCGTGGTGACCGCCGCGGACGATCCCTCCATCCCACCCGAGCACGGGAGGCTGATCGCCGAGCGGGTCGAGGGAGCGCGGCTGGAGGCGCTGCCCGAGGGCCGCCACCTGTGCAACATCGAGCATCCGGAGGAGTTCAACCGAGTCCTGGTGGAGCACCTGACGTGACGTGTAAGGACACCAACCGGGTAAAAGGGCAGTTGTGACCACGCTCGGCATCGTCCTCCTGGTCGCCCTTGCGCTCATCGCAGTGGCTGCGCTGGCTGCGCTCTACTTCGAGCGGCGGGCCGGCATCGAGCGCCGCAAGGCGGCCGAGGCCGAGCGCGAGTGGTCACGCGAGCTGCGCGGCCAGCTCGTGCACCTGCAGCGCGAGAACTCCGTCCTGGCCGATTAGACCCACGACATTCGCAAGCTCGTGCTCAGGGTGGCGGTCGACCTCGTGGACGCCGAGAAGGGCCGCCTCCTCGCCCAGGCCGACGAGGACCGCGACGGCGACCTCGACCTCGACCTCGTCTGCCACCTGGGCTTCGAGAACGACCCCGAGCACAGCGCGGTGGTGCAGGCGCTTCGCGACGGAGGTGATGGAGCGCGACACCACCGTCCGCGAGGACCAGAGCGCGCAGCTCGAGTGAGAGAGGGGCCTGGCCGACCGCGAGATCCACAACCTGGTGGCCATCCCCGTCTACATCGGCGACGACTTCGCGGGGGTGGTGGTCTGCGCAAACCGCGAGGGGGGCTTCGAGGAGCTCGACGACCACGTGCTGCTCGCGCTGGGAGACCACGCGGGGACGGCGCTTCACAACAGCCGCCTGCGCGGCGAGCTGCGGACCTCGTACGTGTCGACCGTGCGCATGCTGGCCGACGCCATCGAGGCCAAAGACTTCTTCCTGCGCGTGCACTCCGACGAGGTGTCGAGCTACGTGGCCCCGGTGGCCGACAGGCTCGAGCTCGGGCCGCGACGGCGCGAGGAGCTGGTGTTCGCGTCGCTGCTGCACGACCTGGGCAAGATCGGCATCAGCGAGCGCATCCTCCTCAAGCCGGGCCGCCTGACGCCGGAGGAGCGCGGGGTGATCGAGCTGCACCCGCGGATCGGCTACCGCATCATCGAGCAGGTGCCCGCCCTGCGCTCGATGACCGACGCGATCCTTACCACCACGAGCGCTACGACGACGACGGCTACCACTCGGGCCTGCGCGGGGAGGAGATCCCGCTCGAGGCGCGAGTGGTGTGCGTGGCCGACTGCTTCTCGGCGATGACCTCCGAGCGCCCCTACCGCGGCGCGCTGACGGTGGACGGAGGCCTGCGCCGAGCTCGAGAGGTGTGCGGGAACGCAGTTCGACCCCCGCGTCGTGCGCCTGTTCGTGGAGGAGGTGCGAGCGCGTCCGCCGCAGGGCGAGGCCACGGCCACGTCCTCGCTCGCCGCCGCGATGGCCGAGCCCGAGGTGGCGATCCGCCGCGACGGCGACGAGCCCGTGCTCGGCCACGGGCCGGTGGCGGTGACCGACAACCTCACGCTGCTCTACTCAGCCGCCACCTGCACGAGACGACGGCCGCCGAGGCCGAGCGCGCCGCCGTGCAGGGCCTGCCGTTCGGGCTGGTGATGGTGGGGCTGGCCGATCTCGAGACGGTCAACCGCCGCGACGGCTACGCCGCCGGCGACGAGGCCCTGCGCACGGCCGCCCGCACCCTGGCCCGGGCCGCCGACCGATGCGGTGGCACCTCGTGCCGCCACGGCGGCTCACGCCTCGCGCTGGTGGTTTCGGGCACCGCGTTGCCCGAGGTCGAGCAGTTGGCCGGGGCTCCGGCGGCCTAGCGTCGGAGCGGCGCCCGAGCGTTGCTTGAGGAGCGCAGCCCGAGCGTTGGTCGGGCGGGCACCGGACCGATCAGTCTCGGGCGAGCACCGCACGCTCCGTCCATCTAGCGTCCGCGGCGCGTGCGCCGCACCGCCCTGCTCTTCGCCGGCCTGCTCTGCGCCTACGCGCTCACCGTAGGGCTCGAGGCCGAAGGCGCGTCGCGGTTCGCGGGCGACGAGCCGCACGTGCTGCTCGCCGCGCATTCGCTGGTGGAGGACGGCGACCTCGACGTGGCCGACGACCTTCGCGACTACGTGTACCTCGGCTTCCAGCCGGCACCGGTGAAGGCGATCGGCAGGACGAGGGAGGGCCGCCTGCTCGAGCCGGTGGGGCTCGGGCTGCCTATCCTGGCCGTCCCGGCGTACGCGATCGGCGGGCCCTCCGCCGTG
>JALZII010000190.1 GCA_030860365.1 Actinomycetota bacterium | reverse complement strand
CCGCAGGCTGCGTCGATGTCGCGGCCGCGCGTGAGCCTCACCGTGGCGGGCAGGCCGTTCTCCTCGAGGGCGGTGCGGAAGGCCGCGATGGCCTCGCGGGTCGAGCCCCGGAAGCCGGAGTCGGTCGGGTTGTAGGGGATCAGGTTGACCTTGAAGCGCTCACGCGGCGTGAGCGCCGCAGCCAGGGCGATCGCCTGCTCGTAGCGGTCGTTCACCCCGTCGAGCATCAGGTACTCGACGAAGACCTCGCGCCGGCGGGCCGCGTGCCAGTCGCGGCAGGCGGCCAGCACCTCTTCGAGCGGGTAGCGCTCGTTGACGGGCATCAGCTCGGAGCGCAGGGCGTCCTCGGGCGCGTGCAGCGACAGAGCCAGGCGCACCGGGCGCCCCTCCCGGGCCAGGCGCTCGATGCCCGGGATCCAGCCGACGGTGGAGACCGCCGTGTGCGACGTGGCGATCCCCAGGTCTGGCAGGCGCTCGCAGGCCTCCAGTACGGCGTCGAGGTTCAACAGCGGCTCGCCCATGCCCATGAACACGGCGTGGTTGACCTCTTCGCTTCGGCGAAAGTGCAGCGCCTGGTCGAGGATCTCCGAGGCCGTCAGGTTGCGGGCGAACTTCATGCGTCCCGTCGCGCAGAAGGTGCAGGTGAGCGGGCACCCCGACTGGCTGGAGAGACACACCGAGCGCCGGCCGTCGCGGTAGCGCATGAGCACGGCCTCGAGCGGCCGTCCGTCGTGGGTCCTGAGCAGCGCCTTCTGCGTGCCGTCGGCGGCCAGCGCCTCGTCCTCGAAGGACAGGGAGGAGAGAGGGACCTCCGCGGCCAGCGCTTCGCGCAGGCTCGCCGGGAGGTTGGTCATCTCCTCGTAGGAGACGGCTCCGCGGGCAGCCCACTCCCACACCTGCCTGGCACGAAACGCCGGCTCGCCACGAGCGGCAAGGGCTCGATCGAGCAGCTCCAAGTCCATCGATTCGAGTCTCGCAGCCGGTTAGAGGCGCGGGCGGCCGCTCGACGCGATCCAGGCCTCGAGCATGGGGTCGACGAGCGTGAGCGACCCGCGCTGGTCGTGGAAGAGGTCTCCGCTGCGCAGCAGCTCCCGGCTCACGTCGTGGGCGGTGGTCTTCGCCAGGCGGAAGCGCTCGAGCGTGCTTCGCGAGAACACGGAGTCCCCGCCGCCCCAGCGCCCCGCCCAGCAGACCGCCGAGAGCACGCGGCGTTCGTTGGCCGACAGGCGTTCCCAGTAGCGCTCGAAGGTCTCCTGAAGCTCGCCCAACGCTCGTTCGAGCGCCTCGGCCCACTGCTCGTCCCCGGCGACCTCACCCGCCGGAGTGGTCTCCCAGAGATGGTGGGCGACCAGCATGGCTCGTTGGGGATGACCCCTGGCAACGTCGAGCAGCTGCTCGATGGTGGCCCCGACGTCGCGCCGGGTCTCGCGAAAGCGAGCATCGATGTACTCGGCCAGCGCGGTGTCGGGGAGGGGGTCGAGCTTGACCTCCCTGGCCTGGCCGTAGAGCGGCCGCTCACGAACGCCGAAGAGCTCGGCGAGGAGGCCCGGATGTGAGCCTGCGAAGACGTACGCCGCCTCGTGGCGGTGATGCTGAATCCGGCTCCGGATGATGGCGTCTGCCGACTCGCTTCCGCTGAGAACCTCTTGGAACTCGTCGAACGCGATCACGGTCGGCTTCCCGGTCCGGTCGTGCAGCTTCTTGGGGAGGTCGAGCATCTCGTGCAGGCGCTCCTCCGCCTGCGCCTGGGGCAGCGACTCGAGCTCCAGCCCCGTGCCCGGGACCCCGCCGCGACCCCTGATCAGCCACTTGCGCCGCAGTCCGGCGTACCAGGAGGCGACCGGACCGCTCAGGCCGTCCACGTACGCCCGGTCGATCCGGGCGGCGATGTCTCCGAGCGACAGGACACCGAAGAAGTCGACGTAGACCCAGCCCAGGCCGTTGTCCACGATGTCCTTGCCGAGTCTGGCCAAGAGCGTCGTCTTGCCGTACCGGCGAGGGGCCGTGAGCCGGGTGTTGTGACCTGCCTCGCCCAGCTCGAGGAGCGAGCGCAGCTCAGCTTCGCGATCGATGAGCTCTGCGGGAGGCGCGGGGGTGTCGATGAAGAAAGGGTTCGTCATCGTTCGCCTACACCGTACCACCCCGTTCGTATTATCCGAACTACATGGTTCGGTGAAAGCGTCCACCGGATACGGTGACGGTGGTCCGCCGTGTGGCAGCCTCAACGCTGTGCGCCTCGCCAAGTTCCTGGCCCACTGCGGCGTGGCCTCGCGCCGGGCCGCCGAGGGCTTGATAGCCGCGGGGCGGGTCACGGTGGGGGTGGAGGTGGTGACGGATCCCGCCCGCGACGTGGACGGGTCGAGCGCCGTGGCGGTGGACGGGCGTCCCGTCGCGCCCGAGCCGCGTGAGGTCCACCTGCTGAACAAGCCGAGGGGCGTGGTCTCGACCGCCCAGGACACCCACGGTCGCCAGACGGTGGTCGAGCTGGTCGCATCCGATCGACGGCTGTATCCGGTCGGTCGCCTCGACGCCGACACGACCGGGCTGATCCTGCTCACCAACGACGGCTCCCTGGCCGAGCGCCTGACTCACCCTCGCCACGAGGTGCAGCGCACCTACCGGGCAACCGTGGCTCCACCCGACGTCTCCGCCGAGGCGCTCCGGGCGCTGAGGGACGGAGTGCGGCTGGAGGACGGGCTGACGGCCCCCGCCCAGGTTCACCCCACGGGCGGGGGGTGTCTCGAGATCGTCCTGCGCGAGGGCCGCAACCGCCAGGTGCGTCGCATGTGCGCGGCGGTGGGCCACCGCGTGACCGCGCTGGAGCGAACCGCGTTCGGCGGCCTGACGCTGGGCGACCTGACGTCCGGAGCCAGCCGGCGCCTGGAGGCGGAAGAGATCGAGCGGCTGACAGAATCGCCGGGGTGAGGCTGACAGCCCTCAGAGGGGCGATCACCGTGGAGGACAACGAGTCCGGGGCAATCCTCTCGGCCACCGAGGAGCTCATCCTGGCCGTGCTCGAGCGCAACGAGCTCCAGGCCACTGACCTCGTTAGCTGCATCTTCACGGTCACCGACGACCTCGACGCCGAGTTCCCGGCCGTGGCCGCCCGCAGGATCGGCCTGGACGGCGTGCCGCTGCTGTGCACGCGCGAGATCCCCGTGCCCGGCTCGCTGCCGCGGGTGATACGCCTGATGGTGCACTGCTACCCACCGAACGAGGTCGAGCCCAAGCACGTCTACCTGCGCGAGGCCACCCAGCTGCGCCGCGACCTGGAGGCCGCTCAGTGAGGAGCGCAGCCCGAGCGTGGGTCGGGCGAGCACCGCAACTCCGATCTCTGAGGAGCGCAGCCCGAGCGTGGGTCGGGCGAGCACCGCAACTCCGATCTCTGAGGAGCGCAGCCCGAGCGTGGGTCGGGCGAG
>JALZII010000101.1 GCA_030860365.1 Actinomycetota bacterium | reverse complement strand
CGCCCGGCACTGCGAGGGCCCCCGCCGCGCCCGCCCCCGCCGCGGCCCCACCTGCGGGCCCGCCGGCGCTGCTGAGCCCTGTGCTCCTGTTCGGCTTCAATCCCGGACCGGGCAGCGTCCGCGACGCTGTGGGCATTCCCGGGGGGGCCGCGGGCGTGTTCAGCGATGTCGCGACGGCCGCCTCCGGCGCAGATCCAGGTGCTGCGTTCGGACCCGCTCCCGGCAACCCACCCCTGGCGCTCGCGACCGCCTCGGGCTCGGCGGGCTCGGGCTCGGCGGGCTCGGGGGGCGGGCGGGCGAGCGAGAACGATCCGGCCGGCGACGACCCGCAGGCCTCTTCGGTGTCTCGGACCGTGCGCGAGTTCGTCGAGGTGGTGCCCGACTCGATCAAGGCGGCGCTGGCGGCGCTGGCGGCCCTGGCCGCGATGTTAGGGCTCGGCTACCTGCTCACCGCTCTGCGCTCCCGGCGCCTGGCCCGCCAGCGCCGCGAGCTCCTCGAGGAGGTCGGCCTGCTCCAGGCCGCCCTGCTGCCGCCGGTCCCCGAGCGCCTCGGCGCCCTGAAGGTGTCGGTGGCCTACCGCCCCGCGGACGGTCTCGGCGCGGGCGGTGACTTCTACGACGTCCTGCCGCTCGAGGGCGGGCGCACCGGCTTCGTGCTCGGAGACGTGTCAGGCCACGGCCGCGACGCGCTCGCCCACACGGCCTTCCTGCGGTACACGCTGCGGGCCTACCTCGAGGCCGGCCTCGAGCCACGAGGGGCGCTTCGCCTGGCTGGTCAGGTGATCGAGGACCTGGGCGGCGACTTCGCCACGGTCATCCTCGCCGTTCACGACCCCGACGACGGCTCGCTCACCTACTCGGCCGCCGGCCATCCCCCGCCGGTGGTGGTGGGTCCCTCACGCTTTGACCCGGTGCTCGCGGTGTCCTCCCCGCCGGTGGGCACCGGCCTGGAGACCGGCCGGCGCCAGACCACGCTTCCCCTCGAGCCGGGCGCAGTGGTCTGCCTGCACACCGACGGGCTCACCGAGGCCCGCACCGAGGAGGGCGGGATCATGGGCCGCGGCCGGCTCACCGACCTGCTCGCCGGCTTGGGCCGCGACGCCACCGCGCCGCAGCTGCTCGACGTCGTGGCCGCGGACGCCGCGCGCACGGAGGACGACATGGCCGCCTGCCTGCTCGCCCCGACCGCCGGGGTGGCCGCCGGGGGCTTTCGCTCCGAGCAGCTGGAGCTCTCGGCAGACGACCTCGAGGGCGGTCTGGCCGAGCGGTTCCTGCAAGCGTGCGGCGTGGCCGGCTCCTGCGTCGCGTCCACCGTGGAGGAGGCCCGTGCCGAGGCCGGCCGGGCGGGGGCGGCGATCCTGCAGGTCCGCTTCGGCACGCGCGGACCGCAGGCCGAGGTGCTTCCCGCCAACGTGGAGAGCCTGGAGGCCGCGGCCCGGCGGGCACGCAGCGCCGTCGCAAGCTAGTTTTCTCTCGCGCGCGCGGGACCGCGCTGAAGGGCGCCGACGTGGCGCTCGTGGTGGGAGTGCCCATGGACTTCCGGCTGGGCTTCGGCGACTCGTTCGGCGAGGGGACCGACGTAGTGGCCGTGGGCTCGGCTCATCCCGGTCGCGAGCATCCGCGCCCGGTCGCGGCCGCGCTCTACGGCGGCGTGCCCGCGACGTTGGACGCGCTGCGCGACGGGGCGGCAGGAGGACCCGATCGCTCGCAATGGCTCGAGCAGCTGCGCGCGGAAGAGCGCGCAAAGCGCGACGCCGAGTGGCCTCAGCTCACCGACGACCGTGCGCCCCTGCACCCGCAGCGGGTCTACCACGAGCTGAGGCAGGTGCTCACGCGCGACACCGTGGTGATCGGGGACGGCGGGGACTTCGTGTCCTACGCCGGGCGGGTGATCGAGACCTACGAGCCCGGGCGCTGGATGGACCCGGGGCCCCTTCGGCTGCCTGGGGGCCGGGCCCGGCTACGCCCTGGCGGCCAAGCTGGCCACCCCGACAGCCCGGTGTGCCTGCTGCTCGGCGACGGCGCGTTCGGCTTCGCCGCGATGGAGTTCGACACGATGGTGCGCCACGGCATTCCCGTGGTCGCGGTCATGGGCAACAACGGCATCTGGGGCCTCGAGAAGCACCCGATGGAGTTCCTCTACGGCTACTCGGTGGCCGCGGACCTGCAGCCCGAGTGCCGCTACGACGAGGTGGTGCGGGCCCTTGGCGGCCACGGCGAGCTGGTGCGGCGCCCCGAGGAGCTGCGACCGGCGCTGGACCGCGCCTTCTCGTCGGGCCGGCCCGCGCTGGTGAACGTCCTCACTGACCCGGGCGTCGCCTACCCGCGCAAGTCCAACCTCGCCTGAGCCGCCCCCTTACGTGGGAGCCGCTGCGGCCGGGTAGCGCCGGCGGTGGATGTAGGTGGCCACGGCTCCCGCGGGCAGCGGCAGCCAGTACGAGACCAGCCGGTAGGCCAGCGTGGCCAGGGCGGCGTCGGCCGCAGCGACGCCCGCGAGCGCCAGCAGGCCCACCAAGCCGGCCTCCACGAACCCGAGGCCCCCGGGCGTGATCGGTATCTGGGCGAGCACCTGCGCCGCCACGTAGGACAAGAGGACGAGCGATGGCCGCGGCGTCGCGCCCACGGCGGCAAGGGCGGTCACGAGCGTGCCGTAGTCGAGCATCCAGCGACCCACCGAGAACAGCAGGGCGCGCTTCCACTTCTCGCCGAGCGCCCTCAGGACCATGTTGCGCTCGCGCAGGAGGCGCTCGGGCAGGTCGGTCAGCGGCTCCCGGCTGCGCAGCACACGGTTACGCACCATCTGAACGCCCCGGCCCACCCTTGCCAGCGGCTCGTCGAAGACCAGGAACACCGCACCGATGGCGGCCATCACCGCGAAGCCCGCCACCCCGAGCAGGGCCGCCTGGCCGAGGCCGTCGGCCACCGGGGCGCCGCCCAAGATCGCCGGCAGCGTGAACACCGGGAGGGCGAGGAGCGTCGCGAAGGTGAACAGGTTGGCCGCGGTGAGGGCCGAGGCGGCCTGCCCTCCCGCCGCTGCGCCCGACGAGACGAGCATCGAGTACTGCAACGCGGCGCCGGCCGCGCCGCCGCCGGGCACGATGCGAGCGAAGGCGTTCCCGGCCACCTGTGACGACAGCACCGGGCCGAAGGCCTCGGTGTGCAGGCAGATGCGCTGGACGAGGGCCATGCAGACCAGGCTCGCCGCCTGGAGCACGATCATGGGCACGAACCACAGCGGCTCGATCGCCGTCAGCCGGGGCGCACTCGAGAAGACCTCGATCAGGCTCGGAGCGAGGAGGTAGAGCGAGACGCCGGTAAGGCCTAGGAAGAGCGACCGACGCACCAGAGTGCTCATCCGCTCATTCTCCCCCGACCCCGAAAACAGGAACCGCCCGCATCATGGCGGGCGGTTCCAATGTGCGGCCCCATCAGGACGGGCAGGGGTACGTGCCTTGAAAGGGCCTGGGTGGCTCGGACTGCGGGAGGCGCCGAAACAACGCGGCTTAACCCGAGCCTATGTACGGGTGAGGTTCCGCCAAGGGGGTTACCCGCTCAGCTTGTCCTCACCCCGCACCAACCACTCTACACGACTCCCCCGCCGTTGACCAGCGATATTTTGGCGGAAATAGCGAGCTTTTCGTCTAACCCCCCTCACCCCTACCCCCTCCCCCCGCTGCGTCAAGAGCCGCCCCGTGGAGGATGTCGGCCTCGCTGACCTCGATCGAGCCGAGGCCGAAGGCGCCGATCGACTGGAGGAGGATGGCGGCACCCGCCACGATCGTGGGAGCGCGGTCGGGATGAAGGCCCCGGGTCTCGCGCCGTTGTGCCACCGGCACCGCCGCCAGCCGCCCGAGCAGGCGCCGGCATGCGTCTGCCTCGAGGCGGTGCCCGTGCACGCGGTCGGAGTCGTAGGGCTCGAGACCGAGGTCGATCGCGGCGAGCGACGTGGCGGTGCCCGCGACCGCGATCCCGGCCGTCACCTGCTCCCTGACACGGGGCGGGACCGCCGCGTCCAGGATCTCGTTCGCCTCGGACTCCAGAGCGGACACCTGCTCGTCGGAAGGAGGGTCGCTTTCCAGGTGGCGCTCGGTCTGGCGCACCGAGCCGAGCTCTGTCGAGACGCGGAAGCTCGGCGCCGAAGCGGGCGTGCCGACCACGTACTCGGTGCTGCCGCCGCCGATGTCGATGACCAGCGCCGCCTCGGCGGGACTGCGGCCGGCCGTGGCGCCGAGGAAGGTGAGGCGCGCCTCCTCCTCACCGGCGATCACCTCCACGTCGATCCCGTAGCGGTCGCAGAGCGCGGCGCGCAGCTCGTCGCCGTTCTCGGAGTCGCGCACCGCGCTGGTGGCCACTCCCATCGCCCGGGTGACTCCACCGAGCCGGTCGATCACCTCGCGGTAGCCGGCCACCGTGTCGAACACCCGCTCCATCGCCGCCTTGGCCAGGCGCCCCGAGCGGTCGACGCCCTCCCCGAGCCGCGTCACGTCGGTCCGCCGCTCGAGCTCCTCCACGGCGCCGTTCGCCACATCGGCCACGAGCAGCCGCGTCGAGTTCGTGCCGAAGTCGACCACCGCGATGCGCTGTCCCTCGTTGCTCAAGGCGCCCATCTTGCTTGATCGATCGCGTCGCCCGTTCGCGCGCCGCCGGGCCGGGGCCTCCGTTGGTCCTATTCGGCGTGTTCATGAGCGGGGGTGGTGTGACCCTGATGGCCGGAGGACGGTTGCGCAACCACGTTGAGGCCTCGCCCCGCCGTTGCTAGATTCTGGGCACGCCGCGGGGTGGAGCAGTCAGGTAGCTCGTCGGGCTCATAACCCGAAGGTCGCGGGTTCGAATCCCGCCCCCGCTACT
>JALZII010000149.1 GCA_030860365.1 Actinomycetota bacterium | reverse complement strand
GGCTTCAGCTCGTCCTGGTTCAGCGTCTCCACCAGGCGCTCACCGCGGGACAGAGTCGCCTGTGTGTCGGCGTCCAGCTCGGAGCCGAACTGCGCAAAGGACTCGAGCTCGCGGTACTGGGAGAGGTCCAGGCGCAGCTTGCCCGCCACCTCCTTCATCGGCTTGGGCTGGGCCTTGCCGCCAACGCGGGAGACCGAGATGCCCACGTTGATGGCCGGCTTCACGCCGGAGCGAAACAGATCGCCCTCGAGGAAGATCTGACCGTCGGTGATGGAGATGACGTTGGTGGGCACGTAGGCCGAGACGTCGCCCGCCTGGGTCTCGATGATCGGCAGCGCGCTCAACGAGCCCCCGCCCAGGTCGTCGCTGAGCTTCGCCGCGCGCTCGAGCAGCCGTGAGTGCAGGTAGAACACGTCGCCCGGGTAGGCCTCACGGCCGGGTGGGCGGCGGAGCAGCAGCGACATCTGGCGGTACGCATAGGCGTGCTTGGTGAGGTCGTCGTAGATGCACAGCGCGTGCTTGCCGTTGTAGAGGAAGTGCTCGCCCATCGCGCAGCCGGCGTACGGAGCCATGAACTTGATCGGCGCGGCTTCGTCGGCGGGGGCGGCCACGATGATCGTGCTCTCCAGCGCCCCGTTCTGCTCGAGCGTCTCGGCCACCCCCACCACCGTGGACATGCGCTGGCCGATGGCCACGTAGATCGAGACCAGGTCGGAGTCGGCGTTGTTGATGATCGCGTCGATCGCCACCGCGGACTTGCCCGTCTGGCGGTCGCCGATGATCAGCTCGCGCTGGCCGCGGCCGATGGCGGTCATGGCGTCGACGGCCTTCAGGCCGGTGAGCATCGGCTCCTCCACCGGCGTGCGCTGAATCACGCCCGGGGCCTTGAACTCCGCCGGCCGGGTGCCCTCGAACTCGATGTCGCCCTTGCCGTCCAGCGGCGTGCCCAGCGGGTTGACGATCCGGCCCAGCAGTCCCTCTCCGACGGGGATCTCGAGCAGGCGGTTGGTCCGCTTGACCGTGTCGCCCTCCTCGATCTTCTCCCAGTCGCCGAAGAGCACGGCGCCGACGTTGTCGGACTCGAGGTTCAGCGAGAGGCCCGTGACGTCGTGGGGGAACTCGAGCATCTCGAGCGACATGCAGTTGTCCAGGCCGTGCACGCGCGAGATGCCGTCGGCAATCGACAGCACCGTGCCTACCTCGGAGAGGTCACCCCCACCGCCGTTGTCGAGCCCCTCGATGCGGCTCTTGAGGATGCTGGTGATCTCGTCGGGCTTGATCTGCACTGTGTCGCTTCTCCTTGGAGGCCGGAGGGCTATGCGCCTCTGGCCACTTGCTTTCTCAAACGCTCGAGCCGAGCCTTCAGGCTGGCGTCCATGACCATGTTGCCGACTTGGAGCACCAGACCGCCGACGATGTCGGGGTCCACCGTGCTCGAGAGCTCGATGCGCTTGCCGGTCTGTTCCTCGATCCGCCTGCCGATGTCGTCCACGATCCGCTGATCGAGCTTCACCGCCGCGGTCACCGAGACCCCCAGGAGCTTGTTCTCCTCGGCCCACATGCGATCGTACTCACGCCGGATCCGGAAGATGGCGGGCAGCCGGTGGCGCTCGGCCAGGAGCTCGAGAAAGTGCACGAAGTGCTCGTCGGCGTCGGTGACCGCCTGCTCGATCCCCTCCTTCTTCTCCTGCGAGGAGAAGTACGGCGAGAAGAAGAAGACCTGCAGGTCGCGGCTCTCGTCCAGGGCGTCGGCAAACTCGCCGAGCTCGTCGTGGACGCGGTCGAGGACGTCGTGCTCGGACGCCACCTCGAACAGCGACCGCGAGTAGACCTGGGCGATCTCCTCCACCTAGCGACCCACCTGTCCCACTACCGCTTGCCGTTCCCCTCGTCGCCCGCCAGCTGCGAGAAGTCGACCTCGCTGAGGGCGTCTTCGATCAGGCGGCGATGATCGTCGTCGTCGAGGGTCTTGCGGGTGACCTTCTCGGTGGCCAGCACGGTGAGGTCGGCGACCTCCCTGCGGATGTCGTCGAGCGCCCGTCGGGTCTCTGTCTGGATGTCCTTGCGCGTGGACTCCATGAGCCAGTCGCGGTGCTTCTTGGCGTCGACCTTGGCCTGCTCCTCGCGGTGGGCGGCGGCCTTCTGGGCGCGCGCCGTGATGTCGTCGGCCTGCTCGCGGGCCTCGCGCAGGCGGGCGCGATACTCCTCGAGCAGCTGATCGGCCTCCTGCTTGGTCCGCTCGGCGTGGTCGATCGACTCCTCGATCGCCCGCCGGCGCTTGTCGAGCGCGTCGACGATGCGCGGGAAGGCCGCCTTGCGCAGGATCATGAAGCTGATCCCGAAAGCGAGCAGGGTCCAGATCATCAGCCCCACGTCGGGGGTGACGAGGAAGTTCCCCTCGGCAGCCAGCGGAAGCACCGCGGGGGGCATCAGGAGCCGCCGAGGAAGAACGCGATCAGGCCGAAGATGAAGGCGTAGAAGACGATCGCCTCGGTGAGCGCGAAGCCCAGCCACTGGATCGAGGTGATCTCCTCGCGCATCTCGGGCTGACGGGTGACCGACTCGATCACCTTGCCGAAGATGTAGCCCACGCCGATGCCGGGGCCGATGGTGCCCAGCCCGGCGCCCACTCCAAGCGCGATGGACTGCAGCCCCTTCGAGCTGCCCTGCGCGATGACGAGATTGAGTACGTCTTCCATGGGTCCTCCTTAGTGAGCCTCGGTCGCCTCACCGAGGTAGATGGCGGTCAAGGTGGCGAAGATGAAGGCCTGCAGGGTGGCGATGAGGACCACCTCGAACATGAAGAAGAGGATGGCCACGGGCAGGGTGACTACGCCGAGGGCGGCGAGGCCGAGGATGACCACCAGCCCGCCGCCCATGAACAGGATCAGCAGGTGGCCGGCCAGCAGGTTGGCGAACAGCCGGACCGACAGCGAGATGATCCGCACGAACTGCGAGATGGCCTCGATGAAGAACAGCGGCACGGCCGCCACGCCGGAGACGCCGGCGGGCACCCAGCCCTTGACGTAGCCGAAGAGTCCCTTCGCCCGGATGCCCTCAACGTGGTACGAGATCCACACGAGGAGGGTCAAGACCAGCGGCACCGACAGGTTCGCCGTGGCGGCGTAAATGGCGAAGGAAGGGACCTCCAGGCTGCCGAGATGGATCGGGTGCTCGGTGTTGGTGGGCAACGGGACGTAGCCGATCATGTTCGAGATCCAGATGAAGAAGAAGATCGTGGCGATGAAGGGGAACCACTTGCGGGCCAGGTCGGCCTGCATGTTGGTGCGCACGATCTGGTTGAAGGTGAGGTCGTAGGAGGCCTCGACCGCGGTCTGCACGCGGTTGGGGCGGTCCTGCATGCGCTTGGCGATGTAGACCATCGCCCCGCAGGTGATCGCGCAGGCGGCGAACACGTAGAACACTGCCTTGGTGATGCTCAGGTCCAGCCCGCCGAGCTTGATTTCGATCCACGGCGTGAGCATGAACTCGTTCTGTGGCTGGAACTCGCTGTTGCGACCGGCTGAGCCGAAGATCCCGAATAGCGCGACCACGAGCGCGAACACCACGAAGGCGCTGAGAAGCCCGATCTGCTTCCTGCTCATGCGCGAGAACATGGCGGTCATGGGCTGGGCCTCTCAGACGTCGAGCGAGCGGTGCTCGGCCGAGACCGTTCGGTCCGGTGCTCGCCCGACCACCGCTCGGGCTGCGCTCCGGCCGAGACGCCCGGCCTGCGCTCCATCGCTAGGGGTCGGGTCATCATCGTCGCACTGAAGTACGCCGTGAACAGTGAGATGCACAACACTGCCGCGGCCAGGCCGTCCTGGCGCTCGGCGGCCATCCCCACGCCGAAGACGGCCAGGGCCACCAGCCAGCCGCGAGCGAGCATGCTGCCGGCGAGCAGGCCGGCCACCACGCGGGGATCATCTGACTCCCGTGCGCGCCGATCGGTCTGCGCCTGAATGGCGCGCTGGACGAGCCACGCGGCGGCGGCGGCGGCGTAGCCGATCAGGGGCAGTCCGGCCAGCACGAAGACGGGCAGGGCCACGGCCAGCAGAACCAGATCGAGGTACCGCAGGAGGGTCATGCCCGCACTGCTCTCAGAGCTCCCTAGAGCGTGCGTGGACAAGGGCCGGGGACTCTACCTACGCGCGGGGGAAAGTGACTACCGAAATGGCCGCCGGGACGGCGGCCCGCGGCATCGGGCCTGCGGCCGGATGCCGCAGGGGGCAACCCTTCAGCCACTCGGCTCGCCTACACGATCCGCAGCAGGGCCTCGACCACCCGCTCGTCGAACTGGCGGCCGGCACCCTGGCGCAGCTCCTCTACGGCTTCGTCCGCCGCGAGCGCCGAGCGGTAGGGGCGATCGCTCCTCATCGCCTCGTAGGCTGCGGCCGCGGCGATGATGCGGGCCTCGAGGGGCACCTCATCGCCGTGCAGCCCTTCGGGGTAGCCGGTGCCGTCGGGACGCTCGTGGTGCAGGCGGATCCAGTCGCGCAGATCGGGAAGTCGGTGCGCTCGAGCATCCGGGCGCCCGTCGACGGGTGGGTGCGGCCCCACCCCCGCTCCTCGTCGCTCAAGGGGCCGCGCTTAGATTAGGGCCCGTGCCCCAATACCCTGGGCGCAGCACGACCTGGCGCTGAAGGCGCGGCCCAGGGGCTTCCACCTCATCTCCGCCGAGGTGGAGCAGGCGCTGCCCGAGCTCGACTCGCTGCGGATCGGGCTCGCCCACCTGATGCTCCAGCACACCTCGGCGTCGCTCACGATCAACGAGAACGCCTCGCCGGCGGTGCGCGAGGACTTCCGGTCGTGGTTTGACCGCGCCGTCCCCGAGCAGGCCCCCTACTGGACCCACACGCTGGAGGGCGCCGACGACATGCCGGCCCACGTCAAGTCCTCGCTCACCGGGCAGGGGCTGACGGTGCCGGTGCGCGACGGCTCGTTCGCGCTGGGCACCTGGCAGGGGATCTACCTGTGCGAGCACCGCGACGCCGGGGGGCCGCGGCGGCTGGTGGTGACGCTCAACGGGGAGTAGCTCCAGTCACGTCCGCCCTATGCGAACATGCGTTCGATGAGATGGGACGAGCTGCGCGTCGAGGAGCAGGACGGCCAAGCGCTTCCCGGCTACCGGGATCCGGCGATCGTCCGCAGCTTCGACGCGCCCGAGGCGATGGACGGCCGAGGCGGAGCATCCCCCGCCGCAGCGGCAGGGGACCCAGGCCAGTCTGTTCTGAGCGGAACCCCGCGGCCGGGTCAGGTTGCTGCGCTTTGACCGAAACAGCTCGGTCAACACGGTCACACAGCCTCGAACTCCCCCGTCTCCACCTCGCGCTCTATCTCGGCGCGGATCTCGGGCTCGCTCAGGGCCTCCATCTCCCCGGTCTCCGAGGCGCGGCGCAGCTGGCGCTCTCGAAAGCGGCGGAACTTGAGTATCTCGAGCACCACGACCAGGTAGATGCTGGCCGCGAGCGCTACCGCGGCAAAGGCGAGGATCACCGCGGTCCAGCCCGCGTTGAGCTGCCCGCTGTCGTCTGAGTAGGGCACGAAGCGCAGCGCCAGGGCCAACGCGGCGAGCGACAGGGTCCACGCGTAGAGGTAGAGCACGGTCTTGCGTTGGGAGAAGCCGATGTTCGCGAAGCGGTGGTGGAAGTGCCAGCGGTCGGCCGAGTAGACCGGCTTGCGGTACTTGATCCGCTTGGCCACGACGAAGGTGGCATCGAGAGCGGGCACCGCCAGGATCACCAGCGGGAAGAACAGGGCGACGACGGCCGCCGTCTTGAGCACGCCCTGGATGGCCACGGCGGCCAGCAGCAGCCCAAGAAGGTTCGAGCCCGAATCCCCCATGAAGACGCTGGCCGGGTGGAAGTTGTGCCACAGAAAGCCCGCCGCGGCGCCGGCGGTGAGGGCGGCGAGGATGCCGGCCTCGTCCCGCCCCAGGGAGAGCGCGATGATCGCGAAGGTGACCGCCGCGATGGTGCACACCCCCGCAGCCAGCCCGTCGGCGCCGTCGGTGAAGTTGACGACGTTCATCGTCGCCACGATCCCGAGGAGCGTGAGCGGCATGCCGAAGTCGCCGAGGTCGAGCGGGTCGACGAAGGGGAGCGTCACGTTCTCCACGTAGACCTCGGACGCCACGGGGATGGCCGCCGCAAGGAGCTGGCCCGCGAGCTTGATGGACGGCGGCAGGTCGAACTTGTCGTCGAGGGCGCCGAACAGCGCCGCCACGGCGGCGCCGATCAGGATGCCGCGGGTCTCCCTCCCGCCGGGCAGGAACAGCGCGCCCGCCAGGAGCACGCCGGCGAGGATGGCGAGCCCCCCCATGCGGGGCGTGGGGGATTCGTGCAGATCGCGATCGCGCGGCGTGGCGACCGCTCCGGCCCGGCGAGCCATCCGCGCGGCGAGCGGTGTGAGCACGAGCGCCGCCGCCCCCGCGACGAGGAGCGCCCAGAGGGCGTCTAGCTCGTTCATCGCCGCTTGAGGCTAACCGCCGCCGGAGCAGCACCCTTGCCGTGCCGCCACGGGGAAAGCGGACCGCCTAACCGTGGGGAAGCGCAAAGAACGCAACCGCGCCGTACTGCAGCGCCGCCGCGGCGATCACCAGCGCGTGGAAGACCTCGTGGTAGCCGAAGACCGCGGGCGCCGGATCGGGGCGCCGGCGGGCATACACCACGGCGCCGATCGTGTAGAGCAGGCCGCCGGCCGCCACCAGTGCCATGCCCCCCACCCCCAGCTCCTCCAGCAGCTGGGGGAAGGTGGCAACCGCGACCCAGCCGAGCATCACGTACACCGCGGCGATGAGCGTCTTGGGCGCGTCGATCCACAGCAGCTTGAGGATCACGCCGCCGACCGCGCCGGCCCAGACCACCACCAGCACGACGGTGGCCAGCGTGCCGTGGAGGACCAGCAGCGCGAACGGCGTGTACGACCCCGCGATCAGCACGAAGATCATCGAGTGATCCAGCCGGCGCATCCAGCGCCGCGCGCCCAGCGAGGACCAGTTGACGCGGTGATAGAGCGCGCTCGCGCCGAACAGGCCGGCGTTGCTTGCGGCGTAGATGGCTGCTGCCAGCCTGGCCTCCCCACGCGGGGCGAAGACAACGAGGAGGGCACCGATCACCACGGAGACGAAGAAGGCCCACTGGTGCGAGACCCCGCGCAGCCGCGGCTTGGCGAGCAAGGGAGGAGGAGCGGCCTCCGTCACGGGATGAAGGCTAGGGGCTCGGCGGCTCTCGAAGTTGGTGCGCCGGCGTGAAGAAGCCCCGGTGGCCCAGCGAGGTCGCGATCAGGGAGGCGAGGGCGACGCTGCCGAGGAGGATCCAGAGGATCACGAGCTGCAGGCGCACTGCGTCGATCGGCTCGGCCCCGGCCAGGAGCATCCCGACCATGATCCCCGGGAAGGTGATCAGGCCGGTGGTCTTGGTCTGGTCGACCAGAGGGATCATCGCCGAGCGCAGGCTGCGCGTCACGAGGCCCGACGTGGCCTGGCGGGCGGTGGCGCCGAGGGCCAGCGCGGCCTCGACCTGGCGTGCGCTCGAGCTCATCTCATCGCCCAGCCGGTTCAGCGCCACGGCGGCAGCGGTCATCGCGTTGCCGATCACCATGCCGCCCACCGGGACGAGATAGCGCGGCTCGGG
This sequence comes from Actinomycetota bacterium, assembly GCA_030860365.1. Lineage (GTDB taxonomy): Bacteria > Actinomycetota > Thermoleophilia > Solirubrobacterales > Thermoleophilaceae > JACCZR01. The sequence goes on along the minus strand of JALZII010000149.1, from coordinate 2,343 downwards.
CTCGAACACGCCCAGCGCCAGCACGAGGCCCAGCGTGACCGCGGCAGCCGTGCCGAGGGCCAGCCCGAGGACCGGGAGCGCGCCGGGCACCCCCCGGGCGCGGGCGCGCGCCGTGAAGGTGCCCAAGGCCACCATGGCGCTGAGCAGCCCGACGACCACCCAGAGGCTGTCTGACTCGAACACCGCCTGGATGACGTAGCCCACCGCGGTGAGCTGGAGGAACGAGCGCAGCACGGCCACGCCCAGGTCCTGCTCCAGCTCCGCGCGGCGCCAGACCGACACCCCGGCCGCGAGCGCCACCAGCACGAGCGCCAGCGCGACCTCGCCGAGGGAGACGTCGATCGAGGTCACCCGCTCACCCGACCGTTCGACAGGGTGACCACGCGGTCCGCGAGCCGGTCGGCCTGCGCGCGCTCGTGGGTCACCAGCATCATCGACGAGCGGCCCTCTGCCGCGAGTTGGGCAAGGGTGCGCTCCACGCCCCCGCGCGAGGACTCGTCCAGCGCCGCCGTCGGCTCGTCGAGCAGCAGCACCTCGGGCTCGAGAGCCAGCGCGCGGGCCAGCATCACGCGCTGCTGCTCGCCCACCGAGAGGCGCTCGGGGCGGCGGTCGGCAAAGGAGGCATCCAGGCCCGCATGCTCGAGCAGGTGGCCGACGTCCACGCTGGCGCCGCGCAAGCCCGGGCCGTAGGCCACGTTGTCGGCCACCGTGCCCTCGACCGGGGCCGGCACCTGGGGCACCAGGCAGGCGCGGCGGCGCAGCTCGAGCGGGTCCAGCCGGCGTACGTCGCCGCCGCGAAAGCAGACGACCCCCTCGTCGGGGTCCGCCAGGCGGCACAGCAGTCGCAGCAGCGACGACTTGCCCGAGCCCGAGGCGCCCAGCAGCGCGGTGACGCCCTCGTCGACCACCAGGTCGACACCCGAGAGGACCAGGCGGCCCTCGCGCGCGAGCGAGACGCTCTTGAGCTCGAAGAGAGGCGGGCCGCTCAGACCGCGGCGGGCGCCAGCTGCGGGTACAGCGGGTAGCGCTCGGCCAGCGCCCGGGTGCGCTCGGAGAGCTCGCCGCGGGCGGCGTCGAACTCGGCGCTGCTGAGCGCCTCGCCGATCACGCGGCCGATCTCGCGAAAGTCCTCGACCGACAGGCCGCGGGTGGCGAGCGCCGGCGTGCCGACTCGCAGGCCGCTGGACACCGCCGGGGGACGCGGATCGAAGGGCACGGCGTTGCGGTTCACCGTGATGCCGATCTCGGCCAGGCGATCCTCGGCCTGCTGGCCGTCGAGCTCTGAGTCGCGAAGGTCGACCAGCGCCAGGTGGACGTCGGTGCCGCCGGTGAGCACGTCCACACCCGCGGTCACGAGCTCCGCGGCCATCGCTGCGGCGCCCTCGCGGGTGCGCCGCTGGCGCTCGCGGAAGATCTCCGACTGCGCGATCTTCAGCGCCACCGCCTTCCCTGCCACCACGTGCATCAGCGGGCCGCCCTGCTGCCCCGGGAACAGCGCCGAGTCGACCTTCTTGGCCCACTCCTCGCGACAGAGGATCATGCCGCCGCGAGCACCGCCGAGCGTCTTGTGGATGGTGGTCGTGACCACGTCGGCGTAGGGCAGCGGGCTGGGGTGCTCGCCCGCCGCGACGAGGCCGGCGAAGTGGGCCATGTCGACCATGAGCAGCGCCCCCACCGAGTCGGCGATCTCGCGGAAGCGAGCGAAGTCGAGCTGCCGCGGGTAGGCCGACCAGCCGGCGAGGATCAGTTTGGGCTCCGACTCCTCGGCGATTCGCGCCAGCTCGTCCATGTCGATGCGCGAGTCGGACTCGCGCACGCCATAGGCGACGATGTCGTAGAGGCGGCCCGAGAAGTTGATCTTCATCCCGTGTGTGAGGTGGCCGCCGTGGTCGAGCTTCATGCCGAGGATGCGGTCCCCGGGCTGCAGCAGCGCGTGGTAGGCGGCCGCGTTGGCCTGAGCGCCGGAATGGGGCTGCACGTTGGCGTGGTCGGCTCCGAAGAGCTCGCGCGCGCGCTCGATCGCGAGCTCCTCGGCCACGTCCACGTGCTCGCAGCCGCCGTAGTAGCGCCTGCCTGGGTAGCCCTCCGCGTACTTGTTGGTGAGCACCGAGCCCTGGCAGTCGAGGATGGCCTGGGGAACGAAGTTCTCCGAGGCGATCATCTCCAGCGTGCTCTCTTGGCGCCGGGCCTCGTCGTCGAGGACCTGCGCGATCTCCGGGTCGACCTCGGAGACGGGCTTGGTGAAGTGGTCGGAGGGCAGATCGCTCACCTAGTGGTTCCTCCTGGAGGTACTGGCCCGCTTTGGCGAGCGACTGGGTGTGGCTGGCAAGCGCGCCGAATGAG
>JALZII010000139.1 GCA_030860365.1 Actinomycetota bacterium | reverse complement strand
GGCTGCGCGAGCTGACGAGCCCAGAGCTCGAGCTTCCCTTCGAGCTGTCCCAGGAGGAGCGTGGGCTCGGCCCGACGATGCTGCTGGCGCGCGCGATCTTGGCCGCCGTCCCCGACGCGCTCGAGCTTGGCCGCGCCGACTGGGCCCTCGCCAAGCGCACCCGTGAGGCGCTCGGCCGCCCGCTCTACGACGTCAGCTTTCGGGAGCTGATGGCCGCTGTCCTGAGCCCGGACGCCGTCGAGCTGGCCGCATTGGGAGAGGGCTACGAGACGTTTCTGCGCGACTACAACGCCGCCGACCTGCTCCAGGTGCTGTGCTCGCTGGCAGGACGCGACTTCCTCACCCCGGTGGAGGGCTACGACGCGCTTCCGCGCGCGCTGGCGGACGGGCTCGTCGCCGCCGGTGGAGACCTGCGGATGCGCCACCGGTTGCTGAACGTCGAGCGCATGGAGAACGGGATCCTGCGCTGTATCTTCGATGTCGACGGGGAGCTGGCTGCCTTCGACGCCCGCGCCGTGGTGCTGGCGTTGCCCCGGAGCGCGCTCGAGCTGCTCGACCAGCAGTGCTTTCTGTTCGATGATCGCGAGGCGCGCGCCGACCTGAGCTCGGTCGCGCCGGTACCGGCGAGCAAGCTGTTCCTCGCCTACGACGAGCCGTGGTGGGAAGCACTCGGCTCGGAGCACGGCGGCGTCGCCACCGACCTGCCGCTGCGTCAAGCGATCTACTTCGGGCACGAGGGCGCGGCCGCCGGAGCCGATCCCGGCGCCCGGGCGGCGCTCCTCATGGCGAGCTACAACAACTCGTTCTCGACCTGGTACTGGGCGGACGCGTTCGACCTGGGGCGCGGGGTGTTCGAGGGCCGCGAGGGCGCGCCGGCCGGGCTCGAGGCGCCGGTCGACATGGTGGAGGGGGCGCAACGAGAGCTCGCCGAGGCCCACGGCGTGGAAATCCCCGACCCCTACTGGGCGGCCTACCGGGACTGGTCACACGAGCCCTTTGGCGGCGGCTGGGCCCAGTGGCGCCTGGGCGCGCGCAGCTTCGAGATCGGCCCAAGGGTGCGCAGCCCGGTCCCGGGAGCACACCTGTTCATAGTCGGCGACACCTACTCGGACCTGCAGGGCTGGGTTGAGGGCGCGCTGTCGACGGCCGAGCGGGTGCTCCAGGACAACCTGCGGCTGCCCTGGCCCGCTGACCGGCTGCCGGCGGACTACGAGCTCGGTCCCTAGTGGGCTTCGCGGGCCGCCGCCTCGGCCGGGCGGCGGCGCGGGAGCGTGCGGACCGCGTAGAGGGCCGCCAGCAGCACCAGCACCGCGCCGCAGGCGAGGGCCCGCCCGATGCCGGTCGCTGCGGCGTCGCGGGCGAACTCGCGCGCGCTGTCGTACTGCGGCTCGGAAAGGCCCGAGCGCGGAAGCGGCGCGCCTCCCACGACCTTCGCGTCGTCGAGCGCGGCGACCGCCGGCGCGGGCAGGTCCGAGCGCTCGAGGTCGCCGCGGAAGCTCAGCCCGGCGAAGGCGACCACAAGCGCTCCGATGACCGCGACGCCGAAGGTGCCGGCCATCTCCCGGCTCGTGCGCATCACCGATGAGGCGAGTCCCGAACGGGCGCTTTCGACGGCCGCGATCGTGAGCGCCGACAGCGACGGCAGCGCCAGGCCGGCGCCGATTCCGATCAGCAGCTGAGCCAGCCCCAGAAGCAAGAGCGACGTATCGGGGTCCACGAAGGCGAACAGGCCCAGCCCGGCGGCGGCGAAGAGCAGCGCCACCGACACCGCCGCGCGCGCGCCGAAGCGGTCGGCCGCCCTGCCCGAGAGCGGGGCCAGGACGACGATCGCAAGCGTCGACGGCAGGTACAAGAGGCCTGTCTCGATCGCGCTCAAGCCCCGCAGCTGCTGGTAGTAGATCGAGACAAACAGAAAGACGGAGAGCATTCCGAACGCGACGACTGCCGCGATCACGAGCGGGCTGCGAAAGCCGGTCTCGCCGAACAGGCGCAGGTCGATCTCCGGCGTCGCCGCGCGCCGTTCGCGCACGATGAACGCCGCGCCGAGCACGAGCCCGGCGACGAGCGCGATGAGAACCTCCGGACTCGTGAAGCCGCTCACGGTGGACTCGATCAGCCCGTAGGTGAAGCCGAGCAGCGCACCGATCGAGAGCGCGACCCCCGGAAAGTCGAGCCGGTCGGGGCGATGGGGCTCGGTCTCCGGGATCGACGTCAGCGTGAGCGCCAGGGCCCCGAGACCGAGCGGCACCGAGAGCCAGAAGACCCAGGGCCAACCCACCGTCTCGACGAGCAGGCCTCCGATCAGAGGCCCGAGCGCGAGTCCCACGCTCGCTCCCCCGAACATCACACCGATCGCGTTCGCTCGGCGTTCGGGGGCATAGGCGGCGACGATCAGGGCGACGTACGCGGGCGACATCGCGGCGGCGCCGATCCCCGCCAGCGCCCGGGCGGTGATCAGCAGCTGGGCGTTCGGAGCCAGGGCCGCAAACGCCGACGAGGTCACGAACAGCACCAGGCCGCCGATCAGCATGCGCCGGTGCCCGAAGGCGTCCCCGAGCGTGCCGAAAAGGATCAGGAGCGCCGCGAACGCCAGCGAATACGCGCTTACGACCCACTCGACCTCGGCGAGATCGGCGTCCAGATCGGAGGCGATCGTGGGGATCGCGACGTTCAGCACCGTGCCATCGAGGCCCGCCATCGCCGCGGCGACGGTTCCCGTCGCCAGCACCACTCCGGGCCGCACCGGCTTCCTCTGCGCCGGCTCGTCGCCGTGCGGATGCTGGTGAAGCGCGAGAACGTGGTGGAGGCTCACGCTCCTCCGGTGATCTAGGCGGCGACCACAGTCACCGGCAGGGAGCTCGGGCGGCAGATCATCATCGCGTCGCGCATCTCGACGGTCTGGAGGTCCAGCGCGGGCTCCAGCCGCCGGAAGCGATCAAGAAGCGCCCCGAACGCGGCGCCGACCTCGGCCCGCGAGAGCACCCCGCCCAGGCACCAGTGGATGCCGAATCCCGACGCGAAGCTGTGCTCGCCGTCGCGGCCCACGTCGAAGCGGTCAGGATCCGGAAAGCGACTCGGGTCTCGGTTGGCCGCGGCGAGCAGCAGCATGACGAGGTCCCCCTCGGGAATCTCGATCCCGGCCAGCTCGGCGCCCGGCCTGGACGCACGGTGGGTGAGCCGCACGGGGCCGTCGTACCGGAAGCACTCCTCGACCGCGGTGTGAAGCAGCGAGCGGTCGGCGCGCAGCCGCGCGTACTCGTCGGGATTGCGCAGGAAGGCGAGCGTCCCGTTGCCGATCATCCCGACTGTCGTCTCATGCCCGGCGCCGAGCAGCAGCACGCAAGTGGCGATCAGCTCATCCTCGGAAAGCTTGTCCTCGCCGTCCTTGGCCTGCACGAGCGCACTGATCAGGTCGTCGCCCGGGTCCTCGCGGCGGCGGGCGAACTGGTGGCGCAGGAACTCCGCGTACTCCTCCAGCACCTGGTCTGCATGAGCGCGGGCCTCCATGTCGGTGACGGCGAGGTTGTCGAGCTGCGCCGAGAGAACGTCCGCCCAGTCGTGCACGCGCGGGCGATCCGCGGCGGATATGCCCATCAGCTCGCAGATCACGCTCACCGGCAGCGGCAGCGCCAGGTCCTGGATCACCTCCATGCTTCCGCGCTCGACGGCTTGGTCGAGGAGGTCGGCGGCGAGTCTCTCGAAGACCGGCTGGAGCTCTCTGACCCGGCGCGGCGTGAAGGCCTGCTGGACCAGCCCGCGCAAGCGGGTGTGATCGGGCGGGTCCGTGAAGATCATCATGTGGCGCGAGTAGCTGGCAATCGCATCCGGCTCCTCGCCGCCCGAGTCCGGGAAGACCGCGGTCGCGTTGCGCAGGTCGCTCGAGAAGCTGTCCGGGTCCTGCAGCACGGCGGCGACGAGGTCGGCGCTCGAAACCACCCAGATGTCCTCGGTTGCGCGGGCGAGCGGGGAGGCCTCGCGCAGCCGTGAGAAGGCGTCGTGAGGGTCTCGCCTCACCTCCGGGTCGGCCAGCAGGCTCAGCAGGGTCTCGTCGGGCGGCGGTGCACTGGACACTTGGGGTCAACCTCCATTGGTCGACTTGGGTTGATCGTTTGGGGCTGCCTGCGGAGGCCGGTCGCCGTGCCGTGGAGCCAGACCGAGCGAGGCTACTGCCTCCTCCATGCAGCCACCAAACTCAGCGAGCGAATCATGGCCGGAGTCGGTGCGCATGGCTGCGAAGAACAACTTCTCCTCCAACGAGAGCATCCCGACAGCCAGATCGTGGTGCGGCCCGAGCGGCAGCAGCGGGTAGAGCTCGCGGATGCGTGCGCCTCGCAGGTAGATCGGGAAGGCCGGTCCACGGACGTTCGAGAGCGTCAGCGCGGCGGTGCGCGGGCTCTGAACGAGGCGTTGGGCGAGCCGGTAGAGCCGGTCGGAGTCGCGTGCGATGTGCCGCATCAGCTCGTCCACGCGCTCCGGTGAGGAGTGCTCGGTCTGGTCGTGCGCCTGCGCCACGATGGCGGCGAGACGGACATCGGGGTCGGGCTCCTCCAAGGGCAGCGCGACCGTGGCAAAGCCGATGTGCTCCTCGGCGGCGGCCGGTTCTGCGCCGGGCTCGCCGTCGTGGGGATGCGGCTCGTAGCTCACGGGCACCAGCAGCTTCAGCGCCCGCGCCGGCCGCCGGGCCCCCGGGCGATCGAAGAAACGCCGCAACGCGTCGGTGACCACCGCGATCCCGACGTGGTTGATCGTGGCGCCGCGCGCATGGGCGAGGTTTTTGGCGGCGGCCAAAGAAGCGTGCGTGAAGTCGACCGTGCGGCTGTCGCTGGTCGGTCGGTTGAACTCGGTCTTGGCCCCGACGGGCGCGATGAGCTCGCGCACGGCCGAGGCCGTGCGTGCTGCCTCGCGGGCGCCCTCGCCCCACTCCCGCACACGGACCGCACGACGCCAGCCGTCGGCGATGGCATCGGCCGAGCGGCGCGCCGAGTCCGCAACGCCGCTGCGCACCAGACGCGACCGCGAGGGAGGGCTCTGCGGGCGCCAGGGCTGGGGCTCGTCGATCGCCGCCGGCGTTGCGACGAGCTCGGCGAAGAGGCCGACGAAGGCCGTCATCCCGGTCCCGTCGAGCATGCAGTGGTGTGCGCGGATCACGAAGCCGAGGCCATCCCCATCGACGTGCTCGACCAGGTGGAAGCCCCAAGGCGGCCGCGTCAGGTCGATCGGCGCGCTCGCCAGTCGGGCGCAGAA
>JALZII010000099.1 GCA_030860365.1 Actinomycetota bacterium | reverse complement strand
GTCGGCGGGGAGGGCGCGCGCGCGGTCGGGGCCGGGCGCGCCAGGGGCTCGACGGCACCTTCGACCACGGGGAGGAGGGCTACGGCCTGTGGCTGGACCCGGCCGTGCAGGACGATCCGGTGTACGCCGAGCACTGGGCGGGCCACCGCCCCCTGACCGTGACGGTCGAGCCCGACCGCATCGTCATCACCCGGGCGGGCGAGGAGCCCTCGGGCGGGGAAGACGGCTCCGAGGAGTAGCTACTCGGCCTCGCGGGCGTGGGTGCGCCCTCCGGCCCAATCCGCCGCCACCCGCGCGTAGCGGCCGAAGGCGCAGTCGACGGCCGTGGTGAGGTCGGCCACCGTCGAGGCGCCCCGCGCGGCGTCCTCGGCCCATCCGAGGTCTTCGCCGTAGACACCGACCAGGTCGGCGGCCACAAAGGAGGAGCCGAGCCGGCGGCGCAGCTCCTCGTAGACCGCCCGCACCGCCCGCTCGAGCTCACTGCTCTCAGCGCCCGAGGAGTCGCGGAGTCGCCGCTCGCCCTCCTCCCACTGGTACAGCGCGTTGTCGAGCGCGTAGGCCACCGTGGCCGACGGTACCCAGGTCAGTCTCGGGGTAGGCCCTCGATCACGTAGGAGCGCTCGCCGCCCTTGACCATCCCGAGCTTTCTGGCTTCGCGCTCGAGGGCGGCCGGACGCCGCAGGTCGCGCACCTGGTCGTTCAACCGGTCCTGCTCGGCCTTCAGCCGGCCAAGCTCCTCGCGCTGGGCTCCCGCGGTGCTCGACTGCTGGATCCAGTGCTTGGCCGGCGAGATGTAGAGCGCGAGGATGATGGCCAGCACGGCCAGCAGGGCCACCCGCCCCACCCGGTCCCAGCGAATCCGCCCGCGCCGGGTCGTCGAGCTGTAGCGCCGGGAGGCGGGAGCACGGGCGACGGACGAGGCCATCTCCGCCGGTTTCGGGGGCGGGAAGGCGTCTCCTGCTCAGCGGAGGAGCGCAGCCCGAGCGTCGGTCGGGCGAGCACCGCACGCTCCCACTAGCTGCGAAAGACGCTGCGGCCCGGGTACTCGGCCGCGTCGCCCAGCTCCTCCTCGATGCGCAGGAGCTGGTTGTACTTCGCCACCCGGTCCGTGCGCGAGGGAGCGCCCGTCTTGATCTGACCACAGCCGGTGGCCACGGCCAGATCCGCGATCGTGGTGTCCTCGGTCTCGCCCGAGCGGTGGGACATGACCGCGGTGTAGCCGGCCTCGTGGGCCACGCGCACGGCCTCGAGGGTCTCGGTGAGCGTGCCGATCTGGTTGACCTTGACCAGGATCGAGTTGCCCACCCCGGTATCGATGCCCCGCCGCAGCCGGTCGGTGTTGGTCACGAAGAGGTCGTCGCCCACGAGCTGGACCCGCTCTCCGAGCCGCTCGGTCAGAACCCGCCAGCCGTCCCAGTCCTCCTCGTCCATACCGTCCTCGAGCGAGAGGATCGGGTATTTGCCGGTCAGGTCGACCCAGCTCTCGATCATCTCCTCCGAGCTGAGTGACACGTCCTGATGCTCGAAGCGGTAGGCGCCGTTTGAGAAGAGCTCGCTCGTGGCGGGATCCATGGCGATGGCCACGTCGTCGCCGGGGCGGTAGCCCGCAGCCTCGATGCCCGCGAGCAGTGCGTCCAGCGCGGCCTCGTTGGATGCGAGGTCGGGGGCGAAGCCTCCCTCGTCGCCCGTGGCGGTGGAGTGGCCCTGGTCGTGCAGCCACCGCATCAGCGCGTGAAAGATCTCCGTGCCCGTGCGCACCGCCTCCGCGAAGCTGGGGGCAGCCACCGGCACGACCATGAACTCCTGGAAGTCGACCTTGTTGTCGGCGTGGACGCCGCCGTTGATCACGTTCATCATCGGGACCGGCAGGACGCGCGACTCGGCATCGCCCAGATGGCGCCACAGCGGCTGGCCGGCGTCCGCCGCCGCTGCCTTGGCCACCGCCAGCGAGACGCCGAGGATGGCGTTGGCGCCCAACCGCCCCTTGTGGGCGGTGCCGTCGAGCTCGAGCATCGCGTAGTCCAGCCCCGCCTGGTCGGAGCCCTGGCGGCCGGTGACCTCGGGGGCGATCTCCCCGTTGACGTTCTCCACGGCGACCGTGACGCCCTTGCCGCCCCAGGCCTCCCCGCCGTCGCGCAGCTCCGCAGCTTCGAACTCGCCGGTCGAGGCCCCCGAAGGCACCGCAGCGCGCCCGAAGGCGCCCGAGCGCAGCGTGGCCTCCACCTCGACGGTCGGGTTGCCGCGGCTGTCGAGGATCTGGCGGGCGTGGAGGGAGGCGATCTCGCTCATCTGGGGAGATCGATATCAGCCCGGAGGCGGTCGGCGGCGTGCCGTAGGGCAAGCTCGGGGTCCACGCCGTCGGCGTGCGCGGCCTCCACGGCCTGCAGCAGGGCGTCGCCGTGCTGAACGAAGGAGCCGCCCCATCCCGCCTCGGCCTCGTACAGGCCCGCGCTGCTGCCTCGCGTGAGCACCTTGCGCGCGTACAGCGCGGCGGGCAGGCTCTCCGGCAGATCTCCGAAGACCTCTCCCCCGCGCTCGTCCTCGCGCTTGATGGTGCCCCAGCGCTCGAGCACCGCCTCAGCGGTCTCAGGGTGCTCTATCGCCGTAGCGCCCCCCGAGGGCTGCTCGGGCGTTCCCCGCCGACCGGCGTTCTCTTCGCCGAAGACGTGCGGGTGACGGCGGATCAGCTTCTCGCGGCAGCCGTCGGCCACCGCCTCCAGGCCGCCGGCGCCGCGCTCTTCCAGCAGTAGGGCCAGGAAGTGGACCTGGAAGAGGACGTCGCCGAGCTCGTCGATCAGCTTGGCGTCGTCGCCCGCGTGGGCGGCGTCGGCCAGCTCGTAGGCCTCCTCGACCGTGTGGGGAACGATCGAGCGCTCGTCCTGCTCACGGTCCCAGGGGCAATCCCGGCGAAGGCGCCGCGTGAGCTCGTCGAGCCGCGCCAGGGCGGCCGCGCCCGCGGCCGCCCTCTCCGCGTACTCGCCTGCCGCGCGCCCTACCGACGGAGCGCAGCCCGGTCGTTGCGGGAGGAGCGCAGCCCGATCGTCGATCGGGCGAGCACCGGACCGATCGGTCTCGGGCGAGCACCGCTCGGTCATCGTTTACGGCGAAGCCGGGCCCTGCGGAGCGGGATCGCTCGGCTGGGGCGCCGGCTGGGGCACCTGGCCGCCCTGGGTCGGTGGCGCTCCCTGGGTCGGTGGCGCTCCCTGGGGAACCCCGGGCTGCGCACCCTGCGGGGCGCCGGGCTGGACTCCTTGCGGGGCCCCGCCGGGCGGCGCACCCTGGGGAGCGCCGGTGGGCGGAGCACCTTGACCACCCTGGGGCGGCGCGCCCTGCTGGGGGGGACCCTGCTGGCCGGTGTTGTCCTGCTTCGGTGCGTTCTTGCACTCCGCGACCACGAACTCCTTGGCGCACGCGGTCTTCTTCTTGTAGTCCTCGCGGAACTTCTTGATGAAGCCGTCGAGCGCCTTCTGCTGGCGCTGGGAGCGCAGCTGGTTCTTGATGGTCTCCTTGGCCTGGTCGAGGCTCTGCTGGGAGGGCTCCTTGATGTTGGTGACCTCGAAGACGTAGTAGCCAAACTGGGTCTTGACCGGGCCCGAGACCTTGCCCTTCTTGGCCGCGAAGACCGCGGTCTCGAAGCCCTTTTCCTGTGAGCCCCTGGTCACGTCGGGGAGCTTGCCGCCCTGGGCCTTGGACGCATCGTCGATGGAGAACCTCTTGGCCACGGTCTTGAAGCTCGCGCCCTTGTCCAGCTGACGCTTGGCCTTCTCGGCCTCGCCCTTCTTCTTGGTGAGCACCACCGCGAGATCACGCTTCTCGGGCTGTGAGAACTTCTTCTTGTTCTTGTCGTAGTAGGTCTTGACGTCTTGGTCGGTGACCTTCGCCTGGTCCTCGGTGATCTTCTTGGTCAGCTTGTTCTGGAGGGTGTCCAGGCGGACGCGGAAGAGGATGTCCTGCTCGTTCATGCCGGAGGTCTTCAGGAACTTGTCGTACTCCTTGGCCGTGGGGAAGGCCTGCTTCTTCTGGTCGTCAAAGGACTTCTTGACCTCGGCCTCAGAGACCTTGACGTCGCGCTCCTCGGCCTCCTGCTGGACCCACTGCGCCTGAATGAGGAACTGCATGACCTCGCCCTTGAGCTTGTCGTAGTCCGCCTTGCACTGGGACTTCAGCTGAGCCGGGTTGGGCTTTGGGGTGCCCTTCTGGGCGGGCTGGCGCTGGCGCTGGGCCACGCACTGGGTGAAGTTCGGGGGGTCGGGCGCCACGGCCGGGCCGCCCTGGGACTGTCCCGCTGCGGCGGTCCTCAGCCACTTGTTGAACTCGGACTTGGTGATGGTGTCGCCGCCGACCTTGGCGACGCTGTTGGACGGTACCTCGGCACCACAGCCGGTGACGACCGCTGCGGCGACCGTGAGGCAGGCGATGGCGAGGGTGGGACGTAGGCTCATAAGCGAGGGTGTCTAGCGGCGTCGGGTAAACGGGGCCTGAAGGCGAACGGCGGAGGGTAGCTGGAAATTCAGTGCGAGCGCTCGGGAGCGCTTGCCACCTCCAGCAGTGCCTCCGCCGCCGCCACCACGGCCGGGAAGCGGGCCGCCGGCTCCGCGGGCACGGCTACCCGGACCGTGCTGCGGCCAGGCTCGTAGACAGCCTCGGGCAGTCGCTCCTTGAGCGCCGCGGCGCCCTCGTCGCCCAGCTCGATGGGGAAGACCGACAGGCGCCCGCCCGCGAAGTCGACCGCCCGTGCCCCGGCCCGGCCCAGCTTGATGCGGGCGTCCTGGAGGCGGACGAGGTTGTCCAGCGGCTCGGGCAGCGGCCCGAAGCGGTCCTCGAGCTCCTCGCGCAGCACGATCAGCTGGGCCACCTCGCGGGCGCCGGAGATGCGGCGGTGCACCTCGATCTTGGCCGCCTCGTAGGGCACGTAGTCGCTCGGCACGTAGGCGTCCACGGGCACGTCCATTCGGACCGGTTCCGGAGCCTCGTCGGCCGAGTCGCCGGCCAGGGCGGCCACCGCCTCGTCGAGCATCGAGACGTACAGCTCGAAGCCCACGGCGGCCACGTGGCCCGACTGCTCGTCGCCCAGGAGGTTGCCGGCGCCTCTTATCTCCAGGTCGCGCATGGCGATCTTGAACCCAGAGCCGAGCTCGGTGTAGTCGGAGAGGGTGGACAGGCGGGCCGCGGCGTCCTCGGTCAGAGCGGCAGCGGAGGGATAGAAGAGGTAGGCGTAGGCGCGCTCGCGCGAGCGGCCCACGCGGCCCCTGATCTGGTAGAGCTGGGCCAGCCCGAGCTCGTCGGCGCGCTCCACGATCAGCGTGTTGGCGGCTGAGACGTCGAGCCCGCTCTCGATGATCGTCGTGCACACCAAGACCTCGTACTCGCCGCGCAGGAAGCCGAGCATGGTGGGCTCGAGCTGGGACTCGTCCATCTGCCCGTGGGCCACCGCGACCTTCGCGGCCGGGCAGAGCGCCCGGATGCCCTCGGCGAAGTCCTCGATCGACTCCACCCGGTTGTGCATCAAGAAGGTCTGCCCGCCCCGCGCGCGCTCGCGCTCGATGGCCTGCTTGACCAGCTCCTCGTCGTACTCGCCCACGTAGGTCTTCACCGGCCGGCGGCCCTCGGGCGGGGTCTCGATGACCGAGATGTCGCGCAGGCCGGCCAGGGACATCTGCAGGGTGCGCGGGATGGGCGTGGCGGAGAGCGAGAGCACGTCCACCCGCAGGCGCAGCTGTCTGAGCAGCTCCTTCTGCTTGACCCCGAAGCGCTGCTCCTCGTCCACGATCAGGAGGCCGAGGTCCTTGGGGCGCACGTCGCGCGAGAGCAGGCGGTGGGTGCCAACCAGCACGTCGACCCTGCCCTCGGCGAAGCCGGTCAGGACCTCGCGCTGCTCGGCGGCCGAGCGAAAGCGCGAGACCACGTCGATGTTGAACGGGTAGTCGCGCAGCCGTTCGCTGAAAGTGCCGTAGTGCTGCTGAGCGAGGACGGTGGTCGGCACGAGGAACATGACCTGACGGCCGTCACCCGCCGCCTTGAAGGCCGCTCGCAGCGCCACCTCGGTCTTGCCGTACCCGACATCGCCGCAGATGAGGCGGTCCATGGGCCGCGCCTCCTCCATGTCGGCCTTCACCGCCTCGATGGCCTCCATCTGGTCCGGCGTCTCGCGAAACGGGAAGGCGTCCTCGAAGGCGATCTGCCACTCGCCGTCCGCCGGGAAGGGGTGGCCGCTGCGGCGCTTTCGCTCCGCATAGAGGTTGATCAGCTCGCCGGCCAGCGCCTGGGCGGCGCGCCGGGCGCGCGACTTCATGCGCTCCCAGGCCTTGCCCCCGAGCTTGCTCAGTGGCGGGTCGCCGGCTTCGGCGCCCACGTAGCGGCTGATCTTGTGCAGCTGGTCTGAGGGAACGAAGACCCGGTCGCCCCCCGCGAACTCCAGCTGCAGGTAGTCGCGCGTGATGCCGCCGACCGTGCGGGTCTCGAAGCCGGTAAAGCGAGCCACGCCATGGTCCTCGTGGACCACGGCACTGCCGGCCCGAAGGTCGGTGAACGCGGTCAGCGCGCCGCCGCCGGCCGGCCTCGGCCCCTCGGGTCGGGCGGCTCGCCGGCCGCGCAGCAGGCGGTGCTCGGGCAGCACGGCGAGCTTGAGGCTGGGGGCCAGGAAGCCCTCCCGCAGACTGGCAGCGGCAAAGCTCACGCCGGGGTCGTGGCCGATCGGCACGCCGTCGACCAGCTCCGCCCGCACCCGCGCGAGGTTGTAGGCCGCCCGCTCGGCCTCGCCGCGCCGGCCCCAGGCCACCACGGTGCGGTAGCCCGAGCGCACCAGCTTCTCCAGCTCGGGCTCGGCCTCCTTGAGCGAGCGCGCGGCGGTGTCGGCGCTCTGGGCGCGAAAGGAGTGCGGCTGGTCACCGGAGATGCTGCTCAGGCGCAGGGCGGCGCGGGCGTCGAGCTTGCTCGTCACGTCCTCAGGGCTCACGTACAGGTGGTGGGCGTCGGAGTCGTGGAAGCTGGCGGTCACGTCCTCCCAGTGGTCGGCCAGCGCCGGCTGCAGCTCCTCCTCGGCCGCCACGGCCACGAGGCCGTCTTCGGGCAGCAGGTCGAGCAGCTCTCCGAAGCGGTCCACGGGCAGCAGCTCGGCCACGTCGGGGCGGTCGTCCTCGTCCTCGAGTGCCGCTATCTGCGCCAGCTCGCGGTGCTCGGACGCCAGCTCCGCAGCAGGCGAGATCTCCACCCGGTCGGTCTCCTCCAGCGAGCGCTGCGTGAAGGTCGAGAAGTAGGTCAGCCGCTCGACCTCCACGTCGAACAGCTCGCACCGGACCGCCCGCTCTTCGGTGGAGGGATAGAGGTCGATGATGTCCCCTCGCATGGCGAACTGCCCGCGCTCTTCGACCTGGTCCACGCGCTCGTAGCCGCAGGCCACGAGCTGCTGGGCGGTCTCGTCGAGATCGATCAGCTCCTCGCGCTCGATGGCGAAGCCGTGCGGGCGCAGCGCGGGGTCGGGCACCTTCTCCGACAGGGCGACCGCGGAGGCCACGACCACCGCCCCCTCGCCCTCGAGCAGCGAGTCCAGCGCCGCGATCCGCAGGCCCACGAGGTGCGGCGGGGGCGCCAGGTGCGACTCGTACTGGACCCCGCGAGCGGGGTAGAGGCGCACCTGCCGGGGAGCGAGGTAGGCCCTCAGGTCGGCGGCGAGGTCGCGGGCCGAGCGGTCGTCCCCGGCCACCACCAGCGCCGGGCGCTCGGGCTCGGAGTCCAGCAGGGCGGCGAGCAGGAAGGGGCGCAGGCCGGCGGAGACAAACGCCCGTTGCGGGCCCTCCTGGGCGGCCTCGCTGAGCGCGCGCACGTCGCCGTCGCGGCGGGCGTGGGTGAGCAGCGAGCGAAGCGACACAGGCAGGAAAAACGGCCGCCCGGGACTCCGCGCGGCTCAGCTTTCGAGTGTACGACGCGATGCCCGGCGACATCGCCTCAGCGATCTACCTCCAGCCGCCCACCAGGCGTTCCAGTTCGTCCGCCGCGCGCTCGGTCAGCCCGGCCACATCTTCCCTTGGCTCCGAGAACCGCCCGAGCACGTGGGCGGAGACGGTCTCCGGGTCGGTCGAGTCGGGGCGTCCCACGCCGACCCGGACGCGGTGGAAGTCGGCGCCGCCCAGCCCCGCCTTCAGCGACTTGAGGCCGTTGTGGCCGGCCAGGCCACCTCCCAGGCGGGTCCTGACCTCGCCGAAGGGGAGGTCGATCTCGTCGTGCACCACCGCGATGCGATCGAGCTCGAGCCCCAGGGCGCCCCGCGCGGGGCCCACCGAGCGGCCGGCGTCGTTCATGTAGGTCTGGGGCAGCAGCACCCCGACCAGCGGGCCCCCGGGGCCGGTGCGCCCGTCGGCGAAGAGGCCCGCGTAGAGCTTCTTCAGCTTCCCGAGGCCCCAGCGCTCGCTGGCCAGCGCCGCCACCTCGAACCCGATGTTGTGCCGCGTGCGGGCGTAGCGGTCGCCCGGATTGCCGAGCCCCACCACCAGCCAATCGACACGGCCGCCGCCGCGACGACCGAAGAGAGTCAGGAGCCCGAGTCCCCCTCGGTGGCCTCGCCCTCCTGCTCAGCCTCCTCGCCGGTGGCGCCCTCGGCGCCGGCCTCGTCGCGCACGAGCTCGGTCTCGGACTCGATCTCGTCGGGCTCCTCCACCTCAGTGGGGGCCACCACTGTGGCGATCACCGTCTCCTCGGGGTCGTCGAGGAAGGTGACCCCCGGGAGGACGGGGATCTCAGCGAGCGGCAGCGTGGCGGCGATCTCCATCCCCGAGACGTCGACGACGATGTTGTCCGGGATGTCGGTGGGCAGCGCCTCGACGTTGACCTCGCGGGTCACGTGCTCGAGCACACCGCCCTCCTTGACGCCTGGGGCATCGTCGCCGCCCTCGAGCTCGACGGCCACCGTCGTCTGGATCGTCTCGTCGAGGCGAACCTCGAGCAGATCGATGTGGACCACTTCGTCGCGCACCGGGTGGTTTTGCTGATCCTTCACGATCACCGGCCGGGACTTGCCCTCGCCGATCCTGATGTCGATCAGCGCTGAGCCGTCCGCCAGGATCTTGCGCAGCGCGAGGGCGTTGACCTTGAACGAGAGGCTTTCGTTGCCGTTGCCGCCGTAGACGACGCCCGGCACGAGGCCCTCGCGGCGCAGCCGGCGGTTCGGGCGCGATCCGCGCTCGGGGCGCTCCTGCACGTCTAGTGAGGGACGATCGGCCATGGGCGACCGGCCAGTCTAGCGCGGCTCGGCCACCCGCTCGGGAGGGTCAGGCCCCCGGCTTGAGCGTGATGTCGATCACGATGAGCACCAGGATCGAGACCTCGACGGTGTTCACATTGAGGGCCGCCTAACGTTCTGAGCCACGCCTGGATCGTCGGCGCCCGCTCCTTGACGAGCTCCTGCAGCTTCTTGTCCTGGGGGCCGTAGTAGCCGACCCCAACGATGAAGCTGAACAGCCAGCCGGCGAGCGCGATGACGATCCAGGCCTGCGAGAAGTCGTAGCCGGCCTTGTCGACCAGGAAGATCCCGGCTATCAGCAGGATCAGCGAGATGGGCGCGTAGAGCCGCATTGCCACCTTGTTGACCTCCATCGAGAACGCGTGGATCTCGCGGTTGTCGCCGCGATTGAGCACCGGCGGCCCAGGATGTGCATGGCGATGCTGCCGCCGACCCAGATCACGGCGGGCGAGGACGTGGACGGTCAGCAGGACCTTCATGGCGCCAACCTATCCCGGCGATCGGCCCAGCGCTAGAAGAGCTGGTTCTCGCCGTCGAAGCCCTCCGACACCGAGTCGTCGCTGAAGATGCGCCGGACGGTGTCGGTGAGCACGTCGGCGCAGGTGAGCTGGGTGATCATCTCGGGCGCCGCGTCCGCCAAGGGCACCGTGTCGGTGACCACGACCTCCGACAGCGGCGAGGCCTCGAGCGTCTCGAAGGCGCGGCCGGCGAAGAGCCCGTGGGTGGCCACCGCGTGCACCGACTCGGCGCCCTCGTCGAGGACCGTCTGCGCCGCCGCGGCCAGCGTGCCGCCGGTGCCGATGATGTCGTCGACGATGACCGCCACCTTGCCCTTGACGTCGCCGATCACCGTGCCGATCTCCGCGACGCCCTGGGCGGGCCGCTCCTTCTCCATCAGCGCGTACGGGGCACCCACCCTGCGCGCAAAGGAACGCACGAGCTTCACGCGTCCGGCGTCGGGCGCGATCATCACCAGCTCGTCCTCGTGCCCGAATTGGTCGGCGATGTACTGGGTGAGCAGCGGCATGGCGGTCATGTGGTCGACCGGCCTGGAGAAGAAGCCCTGCACCTGGCCGGCGTGCAGGTCCATCGCCACCAGGCGGTCGGTGCCGGCGGTCTCCAGCAGCTCGGCCACCAGCCGCGCCGAGATGGGCTCGCGCGGCGCCGACTTCTTGTCCTGGCGCGAGTAGCCGTACCACGGTGTGACGGCGATGATCCGGTGGGCCGATGCGTGCTTGGCCGCGTGGACCATGAGGAGCAGCTCCATCAGCGCGTCGTTGGGGGTGAGGCCCTCGCGCTCGGAGGCGCACAGCGACTGGATGAGAAAGAGGTCGGCCCCGCGGATGGAGTCCTCGTAGCGGCAGTAGACCTCGCCGTCGGCGAAGGTCTTCAGCCCCGCATCGGCCAGCTGGACCCCCAGGCGCTCGGCGATCTTGCCCCCCAGCTCCTGACTGGCCCGCCCCGCGCTGATCATCAGGCGCTTGTCGTAGCCCGCGGGGATGCTCGTTGCCAAGGCGGTGGCCTCCTGGGTCTCGACGCTTACGGAGACGGCTCTTCCTCCTCGACTCGCTCTGCGTAGCCCTCGACGTTGCGCTGCTGGGGCCGTGATATCCCGAGCGCGCCCTCCGGGACGTCCTCGACGATCACCGACCCGGCACCAGTGTACGCCCGGTCCCCGACGCTGACGGGGGCTACGAAGGAGGTGTGGACCCCTGTCTTCACGCCCTTTCCGATCTCGGTGCGGTGCTTGTGGCGCCCGTCGTAGTTGGCGGTGATGTTGCCCGCCGCCACGTTGGCGCCCTCGCCGACGTCGGCGTCGCCGAGGTATGAGAGGTGGGGCACCTTGGCTCCCTCTCCGATGGCCGAGTTCTTGACCTCGACGAAGCTTCCGATCTTGGCGTTGCGCCCGATGCGCGCTCCCGGGCGCAGGTAGGCGAAGGGACCGATGCTGGCTCCGTCCCCGACCTCGCACTCGACGAGGTGCGAGTGGGCCACCTGGACACCGTCGCCCAAAGTGGCGTGGCTTGCCGTGACGTGCGGGCCGATGTCACACCCGGCGCCGATCGCCGTCGCGCCGACGAGCGTCGCCCCCACGCCTACGCGGGTGTCCTCGCCGATGGTCACACCTGCGTGCAGCTCGACCGAGTCCGGAGCGGCGAAGCTGACCCCGTTGCGCCCGTGCGCGGCGATCAGCCCGCGGCGGGCGACCTGCTCGACCTCCATGAGGTCCGCGCGGGTGTTGACCCCGCGCGCCACGTCGCCGTCCGCGGTCGCGCTGGTGGCGACGCGCCCCTCCGCGGCGAGGGCGGAGATGGCGCCGGTCAGGTAGAGCTCGCCGTCCTGCGGCTCCACGAGATCGAGCGCCCGGAACAGCGCGTCGGGCTGGAAGACGTACGTGCCCAAATTGATCTCCCTGGTGGCCAGCACCTCCGGCGCGAGGCCGTCCGTCTGCTTGGTCTCGACAATGGCCTCGAAGGCGCCGTCCGGGCGACGGATCACGCGGCCGTAGCCCGCGGGATCGAGGCTCTCGGTGGTCAGCACGGTGGCTGCGGCCTCACCGGCCACCTGTGAGGCGATGAGGCTCGAGACCACGTCGGCAGTCACGAGAGGGTGATCTCCCGAGAGCACCGCGAGCGGACGCTCGGGCGCGATCGCCTGGCGGGCGGCGAGCACGGCCGCACCCGTGCCCTCACCGTCGTGCTGCTCGGCGATGGTCACGCCGGGCGGCAGGCCCTCCGCCACGCCCTCGCCAGGGCGCACCACGCAGACGACCTCCTCCGCACCCGCTTCGCGAGTGGCATCGACCACCCACTCGACCATCGCCTTGCCGCAGACGGAGTGCAGGACCTTGGGCAGCTTCGACCGCATCCGGGTGCCGTGACCGGCGGCCATGATCAGGGCGGTGAAGGGCTCGGCCATCGGGGTCCGCCAGCGTAGCGGCGAGGCGCGCAGGGCCTATGCTCGCCGAGTCCCTTGGGGAGTGGTGTAATCGGCAGCACAGACGCCTTTGGAGCGTCTAGTCCCGGTTCAAGTCCGGGCTCCCCAGCTCCTCGGCGGGGCCGGGCTTGTGCCCCGGAGCGGCCAAACCGGCTAGCGGTCTTTCTCCGCCCTCGGCACCAGGCCGCCTTCGGCTCCCGGCTCGTGCGCGGGGCCGCGCGGCCGGGCGATGCCCAGCACGCGCATCGCCTTCAGGCCGAGCGACAAGCGCTCGCGGCCGTCGGTCGAGCCCACGTCGAGGCCGCTCAGCTCGCGGACGCGGTCCAGGCGGTAGCGCACCGTATGGCGATGGGTGAAGAGCTTCTCGGCCGTTCGGGCGACGTTGCCGTCCGCGTCGAGAAACGTCTCCACGGTCTTGACCAGCTCGGTCTCGTACTGGTCGTCGTAGGCGGCAAGGGGGGCCACGGTCTCCTCGTGGAAGCGCCGCAGCTCGCGCGGGTCCTCGTTCATGGCCGGGAGCAGGAGCCGGTAGGCCCCGGTCTCCTCGAAGCCCAGCGACTCGATCCCGCGGGCCTCCGCCACGTTTGCGGCAAGGATGGCCTCCGAGGCGGCGCGGTGGAGATCGGTGGGGTCGCCGGTTCGGCGACTCCGCGCCACGGTCAGCGCGAAGCCGTCGAGGCCGGTGCGCAGCTCGTCGAGAACCGATGCTGCCGCGCGCGCCGCTGCCGCATCCTCGGGGCTCGGCACCAGCAGGACGAGGTCGCGATCGTCGCCACCGACCCGCAGCGGGCCGATCGGCACCAGCGCCGCCAGCGTGGTGCGCTCCACCGCGCGGGCCCCGCGCTCGGCCATGGTGAGCACCCGCGCGCGCCAGTCCCCCTCCTCAGGGGCGTGCGGGCGGGCGCGGGCGACGACCATGATCGCCCCCTCGCCAAGGCTGCATCCCAGCTCCTCGCCCCGGGCCATGATGTTCTCGCGGTCGGTCAGCCGCCGGCTGACCAGGTCTTCCAGGAAGTCGCGCACGGCGGCCTCGGTGGCACGCTCGGGAGCAGTCGAGCGGTCGACCTCGAGCGCGATCAGCGTGGCCACCATCCGCAGCAGCGCCGGCTCGGGCACCTTGCCACGCGTGCGAAAGCGCAGCTCGCCCACCGCGGAGTCGGCCACGCGCAGCTCGACACGTTCGCTGGCACCCTCCCCTGCCATGACCGCCCGCTCGTCGTCGGGCGAGGCGCACGCCACCGCGAGCACGCTGCACGAGGAGTCGAGGACTATGGCGCTCGCGTCGAGGGCACGGCTGGCCGCTCTGGTGACCGAGGGCAGGCCGGCGCCCGACTCGACCGCCTCGGAGACCTGCTCGAAGAGCTCGAGGAAGGAGCCCTGCGCCGCCTCGGAGGCGCCCCCACCCCTGGGCTGCTGCACCGCGGACATGGCACAACTCTAGGCGCGCGACGCCCCGCGGACCACCCGGGACGCGTGGTCAGGGACGCTCCTGACGAGCGAGAACCAAGCGTCACAAGGAAGAGGCTCCGAAGCCTGCTACGCAGGCTGTGACCGGGGGGTGACGCGCCGAAGGCGGGTGTAGGGGGGCGAAGCCCCCTTGTGACGCCGTGAGGCGCCGGTTCGCAGCCGTCAGGCGTAGCGGTCGTAGGACCAGACGATGGCAAACCCGATGCCGGCGCCCACCCCCAGCAGCGTGGCCAGGATGAAAAGCGTCAGGACGCCGGCCGCGACCCGCTCCCAGAGACGCCCGTAGGCATGCCAGGCCGGGAGGAGGATGAAAGCGATGTAGGCGACGGCGGTGATGCCCGCCCCCAGTGCGAGCGCCACTTCCGTGGTGGACAGGCTGAGGTCCATGGCCCGCGCATTGTGGCGTACCCGGCGGGTGGCGCTGCGTCAGGCCGGCGCGGTGGTGCGGGTGAGCACCGCGCCGGGCAGAGCTGCGGCCGCCCGCTCGGCGGCCTGGCGACCGTCGAAGAGGCCGAACGCCGTGGGCCCCGAGCCGCTGAGCCGCGCCGCGAGCGCGGCGTGGTCGCAGAGCTCGAAGAGCCGCTGCTCGAGATCGGGCCGAAGCGACAGCGCGGGGGCCTCGAGGTCGTTCTCCGCGGCCTGGGCAATCCGCCCGGCGCCCGCCCCGGCCAGGGCCCGCAACGCTCCGGGGTCGAGCTTCTGCCGCCCCCCTTCCAGGCGGTCGAGCTCGCCGTAGACCTCGGCCGTCGACAGGCCCTCGTCACTCGGCACCAGCACCAGCCACAGCGGCAGCAGCTCCACGGGCTCGACCCGCTCGCCCGCACCGGTCACCAGGGCCGGCCTGGGAAGCAGCTGGCTGGGCACGTCGGCGCCGAGCCCGGCCCCCAGGGCCTGCAGCTCATCCAGCTCCAACGGCTCGCCCGCCATCCGGTTCGCCGCGCGCAGGGCGGCCGCGGCGTCGGCGCTGCCGCCGCCCAGGCCGCCGGACACGGGGATGCGCTTCTCGATCTCGACCCGCAGCGGCGAGAGCCGGGCCCGGGTGCGAAACGCCTCGAGCGCCCTCTCCGCCAGGTTCGGTCCCTCCACCCCCCGGCAGACCACCTCGTCGCGCGGACCCTCCGCGGGCGCGAACGAGAGCTCGTCCTCGAGCTCGAGCGGCGCGAACAGCGAGCACAGCTCGTGCAGCCCGTCCCCACGACGGCGGCCCACGTGCAGGACCAGGTTGACCTTGGCCGGCGCGCGCTCCCAGAGCACGTCAGCGCCGCGCCGCCGCCGGGCCCGTTGCCAGGGCTTGCGCGAGTGTCTCGCCGAGCAGCTCGGCCAGCCTGGGGTACTCCACGGGCGTCAGCCGCTCGGCACGGACATCCGGCGGATGACCGAGCTCCTCCAGCACCTCGCGGGCACGTTCGCGCAGCTCCTTCGATGCCCCGGCGGCCAGGCCCAGCGATCCGGCGAGCGCCTTGCGCCGGTGCGCGAACGCGGCGTGAACGAGCCAGTTCACCGCAGGCTGCGGCGCTGGTGCCCGGCGGCGCAGGCGCAGTAGCGCAGACTCGACGGCCGGCCGGGGATGGAACACCGTTGCGGGCACGCGCCGCAGCACCCGCACGTCGCACGACAGCTGTGCGAGCACGGACGTCGCACCGTAGAGCTTCCCGTCGGCGGGGCCCGCCGCCAGGCGCTCGGCGACCTCGCGCTGCACCATCGCCACCCACAGCGTCGCCTCACCCAGCTCGGCGAGGGACTTCAGGAGCACGGTCGCCGCCACGCCGTAGGGCAGGTTGGCCACCACCTTGCCGGGGCGTGGCTCGAGCGCACCCAGCTCGAGGACGACGACATCCGCCTGGTGGAGCGTCGCGTTGGAGAAGGGGGCGAGCGCCTCCTCGAGGGGCTCGCGCAGGCGTGTGTCGATCTCCACGACATGCAGGTGTCCCACGCGCGGGGCCAGGTACTCGGACAGGACCCCCAGCCCGCCCCCGACCTCGAGCACCACGTCGGTGGACTCGAGCTCCGCCGCCTCGCCGATCACCGCCAGCAGGTTGTCGTCGACGAGGAAGTTCTGCCCGAGCTCGCGCTTGGGGCGGACGTCGAACCGGCGCAGGCGCCGCAGGCTCGCCTGGCGCGGAGCGGAGGCCGGGCGTTGGCCGGCCGAGCACCGCAGCTCGCTCTCTTCCGGCTCGGGGCTCACCACCCGAAGACGCGGGCGGCGTTGCGCTCCACCGTAGCCTCGAGCTCCTCGTAGGGCACGCCCCGGCGCTCGGCCACGAAGCGAGCGGTGAGAGCGACGTTGGCGGGCTCGTTGGCCTCCTTGCGCACCGGCTGGGGGGAGAGGTAGGGCGAGTCGGTCTCCACCAGCAGCAGCTCGTCGGGAACCCGCTCGGCCGCGTCTTGGAGGTCGGCTGCGCTCGGGTAGGTCACGTTGCCCGCAAACGAGCACACGTAGCCCCGCTCGACGGCCTCGTCGAGGCGGTCGGGCGCCGAGAAGCAGTGCAGGACCACGGTCAGACCCTCGGCCCGCTCACCGAGCATCGCGAACGTAGCCTCCTCGGCGGCGCGGGTGTGGATGACCACCGGCAAGTCGAGCTGCCGCGCAAGGTCGATGTGCGCCTCGAAGGCGCGGCGCTGGTCCTCCCTCGGGGCGTGGTCGCGGTAGTAGTCCAGGCCGGTCTCCCCGATCGCGACGACGTGCTCGGAGTGCGCGTACCCGAAGAGGGATTCGTCGTGCTCCTCGACCGATCGCGCCGAGAAGCCGGTGGCGTGGTTGGGGTGGACCCCCACGATGGCGCTGACCTCAGGGTGCTCGTCGGCCAAGGTGAGCGCGGAACGGGCAGAGGCGGGATCGGTGCCAACCGTGCCCAGGCGCGTGATCCCGGCCGCCCGCGCGCGCTCGACCAGCCCGGCGACGGGCCCCCGGCACGAGTCGAGGTGGCAGTGGGTG
>JALZII010000132.1 GCA_030860365.1 Actinomycetota bacterium | reverse complement strand
GCGCTCGCCCACCACGGGTCGTCCAACCGCGCGCCTACGTCGCCGAGCGCGGGCGGCGCGCCACTTCCTGGAGATCGCCAGCGCGGTCGCCGTGCGCTGGGGCCCGCGCGAGCATCGCCTCGGATATGTCGAGCGCCCGCACGCACTCGGCCCGCGCCGCGAGCGCCCGGGTCTGCCGTCCCGCCCCGCAGCCGATCTCCACGACCCGGTCGCCGGGGTCGAGGCCGACTCCGAGCGCATCGAGCATCACGTCCAGCGAGTGCTCGCCGTTTGGGCGAAGAAGCGCTCGGTGTCGGGGTCCGCGTACCGGAGTTGGTTGTCGACGAAGAAGAGCGCGTTCTTCCGGGCGCGGTCGTCCCAGAAGCGGCGGGTCCGCTGTCCGTCCGGCAAACTAGAGCCAGCCGCGGTAGCGAAAGAAGCCCAGCATGCCGCCGAGCAGCAGCACCATCGAGACCATGATGACCCAGAACGCCTCGATGTTGCCCTCTCCCGGCACCTCCACGTTCATTCCGAAGACGCTGGCGATGAGCGTCAGCGGAAGGATCACCACGCTGAACGCGGTGAGCACCCGCAGCACCTCGTTCACGCGGTGCGAGAGCACGGACTCGTTGGTCGACTCGAGCGCCTCGACGACCTCCTTGTAGTTCTCGAGCAGGTCCCAGATGCGCTCGGAGGCGTCGTTGATGTCGTCGAAGTAGACGTCGAGGTCGTCGGGCAGGTAGCGCTGCTTGGTGCGCTCGAGGTCACGCAGCACCGCGCGCTGAGGGCGGATCACCTTGCGGAAGTTGATGATCTCCTGCTTGGCGTTCGACAGGTCGCGCACGACCTCCGCCGAGCGCCCTTCGAAGATCTCCTGCTCGAGGCGCTCGAGCTTGTTGCCCACCTTGCGCAGCATCGGAAAGCAGTAGTCGAAGGCCTGGTCGACGATCTGGTAGAGCAGGAGGCCCGAGCCCTTGGAGAGCATCTCGTCGCGGGTCTCCTCCGAGGAGCGACAGCGTTCGAAGAGGTACTGAACCGGGGGCAGGTCGGTGTTCGGGAGGGTGACCACGAAGTCCGGCCCCACGAAGAGGTCGAGCTCGGCGGCGTTCAGCCGGCCGACGGACTTGTCGTAGACCGGGAAGTGCAGGACGATGAACAGGTAGCCCGGGTACTCGTCGATCTTCGGGCGCTGGTTGCGCGAGCCCACGTCCTCGAGGTCGAGCGGGTGGAACTCGAAGTGCTCCTCGAGCCAGGCGCGGTCAGCGGGCCCGGGGCGCTCGATGTTGATCCAGCGCAGCCCGTCGCCCTCCAGGGGGGCGGCACCGTCGGCGAGCACACCCTCGAGGGTGACGATCTCGACGTTGGGCTCGGCGTGGGGCCTAGCGGATGCGACCCGTTCGCGGGCAGCTCGCCTGAGGCGGGGCTTGGGCAGGCTGGGCATCGGTCGGTCTCAGGGGGTCATCGCTCACGAACGCTCTTCGCCGAGTCTAGTCCCGTCCCTGTGGCTTCGGGCAAACAGGACCATCTCTTCACCGGTGGCGGCACGTGCTCGCCGGCGGCGGCAAGCACCCGTCCCGAATAGCGCTGGGCGAGATCGCCGCACAGGTTGGGGACCCGGCGGCCACCGCGCCAACATACCCCGATGCCGTTTGGCTCCTCGTGTATCCTCTCTGCCGACATATCGCCGTTACATCGAGAGGGGTGGAGGGACATGGCCCTTTGAAGCCCCGGCAACCATCCGGTCCGGCTCTTGAGCCGGGCAGGCAGGGTGCCAATTCCATCGAGATGTGACGAGGCTCCTTTCACCGGTGGCCTCCGTCACGCCGATAGGCGGCGGATCCAACGGAAAAGGGGCAAGTGCATGTCGGTAGTTTCTTTGAGTTGCAGGGAGTGCGGGGAGCAGTACGCGCTCGAGGCGAGCTACGTCTGCGAGGTGTGCTTCGGCCCCCTCGAGGTCCGCTACGACCTGAGCGGGCTCGACCCCGCGGAGACGCGCCGCAAGATCCAGGCCGGCCCGGCGTCGATCTGGCGCTACGCGGACTTCCTGCCCTTCGACAAGCCACCGCGCAGCGCGCTGGGCGCCGGCATGACGCCCCTGCTGCGCGCCGACCGCCTGGCCCGGGAGCTGGGGCTCGGGGAGGTGTGGGTCAAGAACGACGCCGCCAATCCCACGCACTCCTTCAAGGACCGCGTGGTCACCGTGGCGCTGGCCAAGGCCCAGGAGCTTGGCTACCAGGTGGTGGCCTGTGCCTCCACCGGCAACCTCGCCAACTCCGTGGCGGCCCACGCCGCGGCCGCCGGCCTCGAGTCCTACGTCTTCGTGCCAAGCGACCTCGAGGAGCAGAAGATCCTCGCCACCGGGGTCTACGGCACCAAGCTCGTTGCCGTGCGGGGCAGCTACGACGACGTCAACCGCCTCTGCACCGAGCTGTCCTCGGATCGCGACTGGGCCTTCGTGAACGTGAACCTGCGGCCCTACTACGCCGAGGGATCCAAGACGCTGGCCTTCGAGATCGCCGAGCAGCTCGGCTTCGAGGTGCCCGACCGCGTGGTGGTGCCGGTGGCCTCGGGATCGCTGTTCACCAAGATCGCCCGCGGCTTCGACGAGTGGCACGAGGTGGGCCTGCTCGACCGCGGCGCACCCACGATGAACGGCGCCCAGGCGCTCGGCTGCTCGCCCGTCGCGCAGGCCTTCGAGGCCGGCCACGAGGTCTGCCGGCCGGTGCGGCCGAAGACCATCGCCAAGTCCCTGGCGATCGGCAACCCTGCCGACGGCCCGTACGCGCTTGACCTGGCGCGGCGCTCGGGCGGAGCCGTCGACTCGGTGACCGACGACGAGATCCGCGAGGGCATCTCGCTGCTGGCGCGGACCACCGGCGTGTTCACCGAGACCGCCGGCGGCGTGACCACGGCAGTGCTTCGCAAGCTGGCCGAGCGGGGGGACATCGGCTCCTCCGAGCGGGTCGTGCTGGTCATCACCGGGGAGGGCCTCAAGACCCTCGACGCCGTGCGCGGGACGTTCGAGACGACGGCGGTCGAGCCGACCGTCGAGTCCTTCGAGGCGGGCTTCTCGCAAGACGCCGTAGCCGCTGCGTAGACTGGCCGCCCGATGTCCGTCACGGTCAAGATCCCCACCCAGCTGCGCAGCGTCACGGGCGGCGAGTCAGACACCGAGGTCGAGGACGCCGGCACGGTCGGCGACGTCCTCGATCGCCTCTACGAGCGCTATGACGGCCTGCGCAGCCGCATCGCCGAGGACGGGGACCTGCGCCGGTTCGTGAACGTCTACGTGGGCGGCGAGGACATCCGTTTCCTCGATGGGTTGGACACGTCGGTGGAAGACGGAGACGAGGTCACGATCCTCCCCGCCGTCGCCGGCGGCTGAGCGGTAGAGCGCCAGCGCCTGCGCAGCCTCACCCCGCCCGGCGCCGGTGGCTGCCAAGCGTCCATTGCACGTTCAGCCCGTTCGCCGTGCCTGCGGGGCCCGCGCGCAGGGCGGGGAGCACGTCCTCGAGCATCAGCTCACGGATCACCTGCTCACGCCGGGAGGGGTCCGAGACCTCGGGCAGGTACTCGGCCTGGTTGGCCGGGACGAGAAGGGTGTCGACGCTGTCCTCTATGAGCAGCTCGTAGGTGGGTCGCTGGAGGCTCCCGTCGAAGTGCACTTCGATCGCCGCCGCCACCTCCTCGGCTAAATTAGGTTCGGGAAGGATGCGCCGATCGGCTCGCCCCTGGTGGCGCGCGCGCTCCGCCGGGCTCTCCGCGCGCTCGAGGCAGCGGCGGCGCAGCGCCCGGTTGGCATCGTGAAAGAGCACCGACCACGATCCGGGGGGGCCGAGGTCGGGCGAGCTCCACGCCAGGCGACCACCGGGCCGGGTGACCCGCGCTAGGCCGGCGACCGCACGCTCCAGAGCCCGACCGGGGATCAGATGAAAGACCATGTTGGCCATCACCGCGTCGAAGACGAGGCCGTCCACGACCTCGTCGAGCCTCCGAAAGCCCCCGTTGGGGGCACGGAGCGAGTGAAAGCGCGTCCACGGGCACTCGGCCAACAGCGCGTAGCCCTGGGCGAACCAGCTCGATGGCAGGTCGATCAGGTGGAGCTCGAGGCTCGCACCACTGCGCTCCAAGGCGCGCTCGACCCCCTGGTCACGACAGGCCTTGAGCAGCTCGATGGCCGCCAGACCGGTGCCCGCCCCGTAGTCGAGCACGCGGATGACGTCGCCCTCCGCCGCCCCGGCGAGGCGCTCCTCGATCGCCTCCAGGGCTCCCTCGACCACGCGACCGGTTGGTGCCGAGCACCACAGGCGCGGGTGGTGCAGGTCGCCGCCCTGGTAGAGGAGCTCGTGAAGCGCAATGCCGTCGGCGAGGTCGGTGCCCGCCTCCGGCGTCCAGGTGTCCGCGCGCTGGGCGCCGGGCCCGAGGCCCGGCAGCGGGGTGTCGCAGGTCGGCCGCAAGCGGTTGACACTCACCGCCACGAACGGGCGGCTCGACGGGTAGCGGCGCTCTCGGTGGATGGCCGGCGCCAGCCCCGCCTCACGGCAGCAGCGCAGGAAGGCCGAGTGCTCGATCGGGTACTGGTGCGAGAGGCCGTGGTAGGCGTCGAAGGTGACGCTGTGCAGCGCGCCCAGGTGACGCCGCGCGATCTCGGGCGCGACGCAGTGGGCCTCGAGCAGCACGAGGCCGTGGCGATCGAGGTGCGGCGTCCAGCGACGCAGGTGGGCCACCAGGTCACGTTCCACGGCCGCCCCGCTGAGAGGCCGACCTCCTCCGTCCACGTAGGCACCGCTCGACCAGCCGGGCACCGAGGCCCCCTCGCCTCCCGCGCGATAGCTGCGGTTGTGATCGAGGAAGGAGCGCACGTGGAGCCCGTCGTTCATGGCGAGGCCATGCGCGGCAAGCGCCTCGGCGACGCCGTCGGGGTCGCTCACGTCACCGCGCATGAGGAGCCCGGGGACGCCGGCCTTGGCCAGGCGGTTGCGCGCTCCCTCGAGGGCGGCCTCGTTCCAGTCGAGCCCGACCATCAGCAGGGGGTGTTCGGTGAGGTTTCCGCCGCGCCGGGTCGAGCTCGTCACCAGTTCGTGCAGGTGGATCAGCCAGCTGCCGTCGCCGCAGCCGATGTCGGCGATGAAGCGCGGCTGCGTCTCGAGCGGCTCGCGGTCGAAGATCTCCGCGAAGATGCCGTCGGCGTCGGCGAAGTAGCGCGAGTGGGCTGCGGCGCTGGCGGCGATGTTCAGCTCGCGATCCACGTGCCACTCGCCCGGCCCGAACTGGCCGGCCGGCACGGTCAGGCGACCCGCGCAGAGGTCCGGCAGGCGGGCGAAGAGGGGCAGATAGGAGCCCGCCAGCCCGAATACCGGCGCCACGTCTCGGACACCTCGCCCGGCCTCGGTCCACGCGCCCGAGGGATCCGTCCACCCCAGGAGCTCGAGCACCTCGCCCATGTCGCGGCCCTCGGACGCGTCCGCCAGCCGCGGGGCCGGACCGCCCAGCCCGCCCTCGCGCAGGAGCGAGAGCATCGTCGGTATGGCGAGCGCGCCATCGAGGTGGCCCAAGAGGAGCTCGCGCTCGTCGGCCGGGAGGCGCTCGTCGATTGTCCAGCGATCCCTTGCGCGGGCCACCAGCCCATGCAGGGCGGCGGTGCGTTCGCGGGGCCACGGATGGGACCAGGTCGCCTCGTCCGGGTGAGCGAAGGAGGCCAGGAGCTCGCCGGCGGCCAGGTAGTGCCTCCGGTGCGCGAGCGCGCGGTGGCCTGCCTCGGTGAAGCGAAGCGAGGTGTCTGCGAGCGTCAAGCCGGGCCCGTGCTCGAGCCACCCCTGGCTGGCCAAGCACCGCAGCGCCACCCGGAGGTAGCCGAAGCCGGACTCGTTGAGGTCGGGGCGCAGCTCGGCGAGCGTGCTGTCGCGCGCGAGCGCGGGCTCGAGGAGCCCCGCGACGTCGAGGCCGCGGAGGGTCGCGCTCAGCATGAGGCCGTCCTGGAAGAGGAAGGTGTTCCGCCGGAGCACGTCGCGGGCCGTGTGCGGCGCGGACGCCGCTCCGGTGCCTGTCGCGGCGGGGGAGCTCATCGGCGCCCCGGGAAGTTAGACCAGGCCGACAGACGCCTAGCCTTTCGCACGTGGCAGCAGTTCCTCGACGGCCTGGTTGAAGCGCTCGTCGGTGAAGCGCGAAGCGGTCTCGCGGCCCCCGTGCCGGATCCGCTCGCGCGTCTGCGCGGACTCGGCGAGGCGCCCGACGGCCTCGGCGGGCGCTTCGGCGCCTCCGTCGACGTCGAAGCGCAGGCAGTTGTCCCCGTCACGGAGGTACTCGCCCGACCCGCCTCTGCCTGACGCCACGACGGGACTGCCCATGTAGAGGGGCCGCGCGAGCGCCCGAGAGCGCAGATGCCGGTCGACTCCGCCCCCGACCACTCGACGTGGCTCCTCGGGCAGTTGAGCCAGCGATTCGATCGCCAGGTCGACGCCCTTGCGCTCGTCGATGCGCCCGCAGTAGAGCCAGCGCCAGTCGTCCGGCCTGCTCGGTGGGCCGCGAAAGAGCGCACGATCGATACCCGGATAAAGAGCCGGCGGGCTGATGCCTCGGCCCGTAGGCCAACCAGTCGTCTACCACCACGCCGGCCGCCGGCAGTGCCTTCCGGCGGGCGCGGTCGGCCAGAGCCGGTGACCACTGCCACGTAGCTGAGGCCCCAGAGGGTGTAGTCCGCGGCGAGAGGAAGACCGCGTTCAGAATCGCTCCGCGCGCCGTGTGCTCGCGCAGGGTGCGTCCGCCGAGCCTGAGCTGAGGTCCCTCCCACGGCGACGGCGCGGCGTCGGGCTCGGCGCCGGGCTGGACCACCCCGACCTGTGGGTGAGCCCGAGCCCGAGGCACCGGGAGAACCCTCCAAATCCGGGGAGATCGAGCGGCGGATGAAGCTGCTCGGCTACATGTAGCCGAGGCCGGGCGATCGACCGGTGATGAGCGCGCCGAGCGCCGCGGGATCGAGCGGATCGGCCTCGAGGTCGTAGAGCTCGCGCTCCTCTCCGCGCGTGACCAGCTTGAGGCGCCCATCGGTGACACAGGTGAGCGGCGTGAAGAGCGTCCGGCGCTCGTGCTGGGCGTGGTCCCAGGCGACCACCTGCATGCGGCGGATCGTCGGCTCCAAGGAAGTCGAACTGGGCACTGGCCAGCCCTGCCGGGTCAGGCCGCTCGGTCCCCGGGTGGTCGTCCACGCCGAGGTGGCGGGCCAGCAGCGCGGGAACGTCGGTCAGGCTGGCGGGGCCCTGCCCGAGCTCGAAGTCGGGCCGGTTGACCACGAAGGGGACGCGGATGAAGTGGTCGTCCAGGGAAAAGGCATGGGCGAGCAGGCGCCCCCGGAGATCCTCGCGCTCGACTTCGCCCTGGCGGCGCCAGCGCTCCACCTCCTCGAAGACCTCAAAGCCGGTGGCGAAGCCCGCCGCCTCGCTTACCCATGCGTTGGCGCTCACCGCGCGGGTGTCCCAGCCCCTCCGGCGCACGACCTCGGGCAGCATGCGCTCGCGCTGGGCCTCGAGGACGCGTCGAGCGCCCTGGGGAGCTCCCCCCGGAGCCTGGCCGAGGCCGAGTGCTCTGGGCAGGGCTGCGAGGGCAGCGTCCAGCTGGCGGTGGCAAACAATGTCCTGCGCCGCCGCGCCGCGGGCGGCGATCCCGGCCACCGCAGGGGAAGCCCCGGGCGGCGCGCCGTAGGCTCCGATGCGTTGGCCCGCAGGGTATCGAGCACCAGGAGGACCACGTTGCGAGACACGATGAGGGACCTTACGCGCGCACTACGCTTGCGCCGCGGATGAGGTTCAACAGGCGAGAGGAGTGTGGCGCGGGCCCCGCCGAGGGCCGAAGGCCGGCCGCGTAGGTGCGCGAGTTCAAGGGCACCGGCGTGCTGGTCACCGGCGCACAGGGCTTCGTGGGCTCCTGGCTGGCCGAGAGCCTGCTCGGCCAGGAGGCCAAGGTGGTGGTCCCAAGGCGCGACTCCGAGCCGGAGTCGCGCTTTGCCAGCGACGGGATAGAGGAGCGCTGCACGGTCGTCGCAGCCGACCTCACCGACTACGAGAGCCTGCTGCGGATCATCAACGAGCACGAGGTCCGGGCCGTGTTCCACCTGGCCGCGCAGACCATCGTGGGCACGGCCAACCGCTCTCCGCTGTCCACCTTCGAGTCCAACGTGCGGGGCACCTACGTGCTGCTCGAGGCCTGCCGGGCGACAGGGGTGGTCGGGTCGGGGGTGGAGGCCGTGGTGGTGGCCTCCTCGGACAAGGCCTACGGCGATCACGATGAGCTGCCCTACCGCGAGGACTTCCCGCTCCAGCCCCGCTATCCCTACGACGTCTCCAAGGCGTGTGCGGACATGATCGCCCGGTCGTACGCCGCGACCTACGGCCTGCCCGTCGCCGTCACGCGGCTGGCCAACGTCTACGGTGGCGGGGACCTCAACTGGTCGCGCGTGGTGCCCGACACCGCCCGCGCGCTGGCCCAGGGCAACCGCCCGGTCGTCCGTTCCGACGGCACTCCCGAGCGCGACTACCTCTACGTCGAGGACGCCGTCGACGCCTACCTGACCGTGGCGGCGTCGCTTTCACGCGAAGAGCTTCGGGGGCGGGCGTGGAACGCCGGCTGGGGCTCGCCGGTCTCGGCCCTCGAGGTGGTCCGCCGGCTGGTCGCGGTGGCCGGCCGCGAAGCCGAGCCCGACGTGCAGGGCCAGGGGACGCCCCACGGCGAGATCGACCGCCAGTTCCTGGACTCCACCGCGATCCGCGAGGAGCTCGGCTGGGAGCCGAAGGTGGAGCTCGACGAGGGCTTGGCGCGCGCGTGGGAGTGGTACTCGGCGCGGTTTGGCTGAGTTACCGCGGCAAACGCCGCGCTGAGCGCCGCGATGCAGATCGTTACGGTCGCTGCAGCGTTCATCCCCGTGTCGTCGACGGGGGATCCGCCCATTCCTCGCGGGGAGTATGTCGCGGGGGGCGCGTGGTCTAGCCTTCGCCCTCTCGCGCCCGTAGCTCAGTGGATAGAGCGCTCGCCTCCGGAGCGAGAGGCCGCAAGTTCGAATCTTGCCGGGCGCGCTGTAGAGGTTGTGCCAGGGCCCTTGTGTGCAGCATCCTGTACACTTGCTTCGAGTGGCTAAGACAGTCCCGTTCACAGAGGCCCGTGCGAGGCTCACGGAGCTGCTCGACGAGGTGAACGAGCGGCACGAGCATGTCGTGATCACTCGCAACGGACGCCCAGCTGGGGTAGTGCTCTCGAGCGACGAGTACGAGGCGCTGGCGGAGACGCTCGACGTGCTCGAGGACGACGAGGCTCTCGAAGCGCTGCGCGCGAGCGAGGAAGACGTCCGGGCCGGCCGGGTGTATCCCCTGGACGAAGTAAGGCGCGAGCTCGGGCTTGCCTGAGCCGCATCTGACGCGGCGCGCACGCAACGACCTGGAGGGGCTTCCGGAGACGGTCCGCGAAGCCGTTGTCGAGACGCTCACGCTGATTGGCGCTGAGCCCGAGCGTGCCGGGAAGGGGCTGGTCGGTCGCCTGGAGGGGCTGTGGTCGGCGCGCGTGGGCAACTATCGAGTCCTCTACACGGTCGAGGCGGGAGGTGTCATCGTGCGGGCGATTCGCCATCGCGCGGTCGCGTACGCTCGTCGCCGGGATCGAGGGTTGCGTGATGCCTGAAGCGTGATCGACCATCGAGCGCCGATCCGTGACCTTCGGGCAATGACCCATCGATGCTGATCGCCATAGTCTCCGACACCCACATGCCTCGGAGCCGACGCCGGCTGCCCGCCGGTTGCGTCGAACGGATCGAGGCCGCCGACCTGATCCTGCACGGGGGCGACGTGATGACCGCGCCGGCGTTGGCTGAGTTAGAGCGGATCGGGCGGCCGCTGTTGGCGGTGCAGGGCAACGTCGACGACGACGATCTGCGGCTCGAGCTGCCGGCCGAGCGGATCGTGGAGGCGGGTGGAGCCCAGATCGCAATGGTGCACGACGCCGGGCCGAGCAGGGGGCGCCTCGCCCGCCTGCGGCGCCGGTTCCCCGAGGCCGACGCCGTGGTCTTCGGCCACTCCCACATCCCGCTGCACGAGTCCGATGGCGACTTTCAGATCTTCAACCCCGGCAGCCCGACCGAGCGCCGCCGGGCGCCCACTCACACGATGGGGATGCTGCAGGCAGACAGTGGCCGCCTGACCTTCACGCTCATCCACCTGGACTGATCGCGAAGATGCCACGGCCATGGATCTCGACGTCCTCTTCGTCGGCACTGCCGGCTCGGTTCCCTCGGCGCACCGCTCCCTGCCCGCCACGCTCGTGCGCCGCGGCGGCGAGCGCCTGCTCGTCGACTGCGGGGAGGGCACGCAGCGCCAGCTGACCCGCTCGATCGGCCTGGTCGAGCTGGAGGACGTGTTCCTCACCCACTTCCATGCCGACCACGTGCTCGGGCTGCCGGGGCTCGTCAAGACCTTCAACCTGCGCGGGCGGGAGCGGCCGCTCACCGTCCACGGGCCACCCGGCTTGAGCCGGCTGTTCAGGGCCTTCGCCCCGCTCATCGGACGCACCGGCTTCGAGCTGAGGCTCGTGGAGCTCGACCACGGCGACGAGCTCGAGCGCGACGGCTATCGGATCGCCGCCTTCGACGTCGACCATGGCGTGCGCGCGCAGGGCTACGCGCTGATCGAGGAGTCCCGGCCCGGGCGCTTCGACGAGGCTCGGGCGCGCGAGCTGGGAGTGGAGCCCGGGCCCGACTTCGGCCGGCTGCAGCGCGGCGAAGCCGTGGGCGAGGTGACCCCGGAGCAGGTGCTCGGCCCCCGGCGCGCCGGGCGCAAGGTGGTCATCACCGGGGACACCGCGCCATCGCAGCTGGTGGCCGCCGTGGCCCACCGGGCGGACCTGCTGGTGCACGAGGCCACCTTCACGGCCGAGGACGCCGAGCGCGCGGCCGAGACCCACCACTCCACGGCCGGGCAGGCCGGCGCTCTGGCCGCCGAGGCGGAGGTGGTGTTGCTCGCGCTCACCCACCTCTCGGCCCGCTACCCGGTGCGCGAGGTGCGAGAGGAGGCGCGAGCGGAGTTCGAGAACACGGTGGTGCCCGACGACTTCGATCGCGTCGAGCTCCCGCTGCCCGAGCGAGGCGAGCCCGCGCACCATCGCGAGCAGGCGAGCGACCCCTCGTCCTGACCTCTTGGTACTGTCGCCGAGGTTCCTTTAACCCGGCCCCGAGAGGCCAGGAAGGACAGTGAGCATGACCCGTAGGAGCGCAGGCCGGGCGTCCCGGAAGGAGCGCAGCCCGATCGTTCCGGGAGGAGCGCAGCCCGAGCGTTGGTCGGGCGAGCACCGGACCAATGGGTCTCGGGCGAGCACCGCACCGATCGATCTCGGCCGAGCACCGCACGATGGATAGCAAGGTGGTCCTCGATCGCGAGGACGTGCGGCGGATCCTGGTCCGCATCGCGCACGAGATCGTCGAACGGACCGGTGGCGAGAGGATCGCCGTGGTGGGCATCCACTCCCGCGGGGCGCTCTTGGCCGTCCGCCTGCGCGACCTGGTGGCGGAGCTGGTGGGGGAGCCGGTGCCGCTCGGCGACCTGGACATCTCCTTCTACCGCGACGACGTGGGCAACCGCGGGCCCGACTACCAGCCGGTCGTGCACTCCTCGCACATCGACTTCCCGCTCGAGGACACCACGGTCGTGCTCGTCGACGACGTGCTCTACACCGGCCGCACCGTGCGAGCGGCCATCGGTGCCCTGTTCGACTACGGGCGCCCGCGGCGGGTGCAGCTGGCGGTGCTGGCCGACCGCGGTCACCGCGAGCTGCCGATCCGCCCCGACTACGTGGGCAAGAACCTGCCCACCGCGCGCGACGAGCGCGTGAATGTCTCGCTGACCGAGCTCGACGGGATGGACGCAGTCGCCATCGCCGTGGCGACGGGGGAGCCGGCGTGAACCGCCACCTCCTGTCGGTCGACGACCTCTCGCGCGAGGACATCGAGCGCGTGCTCGACCGGGCGGCGAGCTTCGCCGAGGTCTCGGGGCGCGAGATCAAGAAGGTGCCCACCCTGCGCGGGCGCACGGTGATCAACCTCTTCTACGAGTCCTCGACGCGCACCAGCTCGTCCTTCGGCCTGGCCGCGAAGCGCCTCTCGGCCGACCTCGAGTCGATCAAGGCCCAGGGCTCGGCGGTGGACAAGGGCGAGTCGCTCAAGGACACGGTGCAGACTCTGTCGGCCTTCGACCCGGCGGCGATCGTCATCCGCTCGCCTCACGCGGGGGCCGCTGCGCTGGTAGCGCGCTGGAGCGCCGCATCGGTGATCAACGCCGGTGACGGCAAGCACGAGCATCCCACCCAGGCGCTGCTCGACCTCTACGCCCTGCGCCGGCGGGTGGGCCCGTTGGAGGGGCTCAAGCTGTGGATCGTCGGCGACGTCATGCACAGCCGGGTCGCCCGCTCGGGGATCCTGGCCTTCTCGCGGCTGGGCTGCGAGGTCACCGTCTGCGGGCCA
Organism: Actinomycetota bacterium; assembly: GCA_030860365.1. Classification (GTDB taxonomy): domain Bacteria; phylum Actinomycetota; class Thermoleophilia; order Solirubrobacterales; family Thermoleophilaceae; genus JACCZR01. The sequence continues at coordinate 5,994 of JALZII010000132.1, read as the reverse complement.
CCCACCCTCATCCCCCGCGGAATCGAGAGCCTGGGCTGCCGAGTGCGCTACACCCTCGACGAGCTCGGCGAGGCCGACGTGGTCTACGCCCTTCGCATGCAGTCAGAGCGCATGGAGGGCTCGTTCGTGCCCTCGCTGCGCGAGTACGCGGCGCGCTACCAGATCGACGGCCGGCGCCTGGGCGCGGGACAGCTGCTGATGCACCCGGGGCCGGTGAACCGCGGGGTCGAGCTCGCCGCGGAGGTGATCGACTCGCCGCAGGCGCTGATCGTGGAGCAGGTGGAGTCCGGGGTGGTGGTCCGGATGGCGGTCCTCTACGAGCTGCTCGCCGGGGGCGGGGGCTCCGGAGCCGCCGAGAGCCGCTCGGGCCGCCGGCTCGGCGCCACGACGGAGCCCCAGCCGGCGTGAGTGCCGAGGGCCTGCTGCACCCCGGGCTGGAGCGCGTGGAGGCCCCACGCGGCGTGGTGCTCGTGCAAGGTGCGCGCCTGGTCGACCCCCGGACGGGCCTCGACGGCGAGGGCGACTTGCTCGTCCGGGGCGGGCGGATCGCCGAGCTCGGGGAGTCCGGTGGCCTGGAGGCCCCCGACGGGACCGAGCTGGTGCGCGGCGAGGGCCTGACGGCCTTCCCGGGCTTCGTCGACCCCCACGTGCACCTGCGCACTCCCGGCCGCGAGGACGAGGAGGACCTCGACTCCGGCACCCGCGCCGCCTCGGCCGGTGGCTACTGCGCGGTGATAGCCATGCCCAACACCGAGCCGGTGGTCGACTCCGCTCCGGTGCTGGGCGCGCTGCGCGAGCGAGCCCGGGCCGAGGCGCGCATCCCCACGGGCTTCACGGCGGCGATTACCCGGGGCCAGGCGGGCCAGGACCTCACCGAGATGGCCGAGCTGGCCGACGCCGGCGCTTTCGCCTTCACCGACGACGGCCTGCCCGTGCGCTCGGCCGGCGTGATGCGCCAGGCGCTGCAGTACCAGAAGCTCGCCGGGCGCACGTTGGCCTTGCACGAGGAGGAGCCCTCGCTCTCGCGCGACGGCGCGATGCACGAGGGCGCGGCCTCCGCGGCGCTGGGGCTGGCCGGCATCCCCTCGGTGTCGGAGTCGGCGATGGTCGCCCGCGACGTGCTGCTGGCCCGCCACGAGGGGGGGCGCATCCACGTCCAACACGTCTCGGCCCGCGAGTCGGTGGAGGCGATCGAGCGCGGCCTGTCCGACGGGGCGGAGGTGACCGCCGAGGCCTCGCCGCACCACCTGCTGCTCACCGAGGACCACGTGCGCGAGCTGGACACCCACTTCAAGATGAACCCGCCGCTGCGCTCCGAGGACGATCGCCGGGCGCTGGTCGAGGGGCTTCGCTCAGGCACGCTGTCCTGCGTGGCCACCGACCACGCCCCCCACTCGCGCGAGGAGAAGGAGCAGCCGTTCGAGCTGGCGCCGATGGGGGTGACCGGGCTCGAGACCGCCTTCTCCGCGCTCTACACCGAGCTCGTCGAGCCGGGTGTGCTCGACCTGGGCCTGCTGGTGGAGCGCATGACCTCGGGAGGAGAGCCCTTCGGCCTCGAGATCCCGCGCATCGAGCGCGGCGCGCCGGCCAACCTGTGCCTGGTCGACCTCGGCGCGGAGTGGGAGGTGGGGGAGGGCGGCTACGAGAGCCGCTCGGCCAACTGCGCCTTCGCCGGGAGGCGACTGCGCGGGCGGGTGCGGCTGACGGTCGCCGGTGGCCAGGTGGCCTACCGCGAACGCTCGTTCGCGGTGGGAGCGGTCCGGTGAAGCTGCGCCGGTCGGAGACTCCCTTGGCCGTGGTCGCGTCGCCGGTCGACTTTCCGGACATATGGTCCGGTTTCTCGCCCACCGGGTTCGCGGGGCCCTCGTGAGCGCATACCTGCTCCTCGAGGACGGCGCACGCTTCGACGGTGAGCTCGTCGGCGCGCCGCCGCCCGCTACCGGCGAGGTCGTGTTCAACACGTCGATGTCCGGCTATCAGGAGTCGGTCTCCGATCCCAGCTACCGCGGGCAGATCATCGTCTTCACCTACCCGCACATCGGCAACTACGGCGTATCGGCCTCCCACATGGAGTCCGACTCGATCCACGCCCGCGCGGTGATCATGCGCGAGGGGATCGACCGCGAGGACGCTCCGGCCGCCGAGGCCGGCTGGCTCACCTGGCTGGGCGATTGCGGCGTCCCGGCTCTCAGCGGCGTGGACACCCGCGCGCTGGTGCGTCACCTGCGCAGCCGGGGCGCCATGCGCGGCGGGGTGTTCACCGCCGAGACGAGCGAAGGCGAAGCCATGGAGCGGGTGCGCGCAGAGCCGCCCATGGCGGGGCAGGACCTGGCCCGGGAGGTCACTCCGTCCGAGCCGGTCATCCTCGAGGGCACGGGGCCGCGGGTCGTGGCTCTGGACACCGGCATCAAGGACTCGATCGTGCGCAACCTGCGCGAGCGGGGGGCCCACGTGGAGCTGCACCCCTGCGACACCTCCGCCGAGGCGTTGCTGGACCGCGAGCCCGATGCCGTCTTCCTGGCCAACGGCCCCGGGGACCCGGCGGCCCTGGGCCACGTGGTCGACAGCGTTCGCGAGCTGGTGGGCAAGGTGCCGGTCTGGGGCATCTGCCTGGGCCACCAGCTGCTCTGCCGCGCCGTGGGCCTCGAGACCTTCAAGCTGCCCTTCGGCCACCGCGGGGCCAACCATCCGGTCAAGGACCTCGAGACCGGGAAGATCGAGATCACCTCGCAGAACCACGGCTTCGCGGTGCTCGGCCCCGAGGGCGAGCGCACCGTCGAGACCGACGAGCCCCTGCGCTGGGAGACCGACTTCGGGGCCGCCGAGCTGCAGCAGCTCAACCTCTACGACCGAACGGTCGAGGGGCTGGTGCTGCGCGACGTGCCGGGAAGCACCGTCCAGTACCACCCCGAGGCGGGTCCAGGACCCCACGACTCCCTTCATCTCTTCGACCGCTTCCTGCGAGGGCTGGTCCTTGCCTAGGCGCGACGACCTCAAGAAGATCCTGGTGCTCGGCTCCGGTCCAATCGTGATCGGCCAGGCCGCGGAGTTCGACTACTCGGGCGCGCAGGCCTGCAAGGTCCTGCTGGAGGAGGGCTACGAGGTGGTGCTCGTGAACTCCAACCCGGCCACGATCATGACCGATCCGGAGTTCGCCACGGCCACCTACATCGAGCCGCTGAACCCGGGCTCGGTGGCCCGGGTGATCGAGCGCGAGCGCCCCGACGCGCTGCTCCCCACCCTGGGCGGTGGCACCGCGCTCAACCTGGCCCGCGACCTCTCCGAGGACGGGACGCTGGCCCGCCACCGTGTGCAGCTCATCGGCGCCGACTACGAGGCGATCCGCCGCGCGGAGGACCGCGACCTCTTCCGCGCCACCATGGACCGCGCGGGGCTGCGCACTCCCACCAGCGCCGCGGTCAAGTCGATCCGCGAGGCCGAGCGGGCCCTGAGCGACATCGGCCTGCCGGCCATCGTGCGTCCCGGCTTCACCATGGGCGGCGAGGGCGGGGGCACCGCCTTCAACGCCGAGGAGTACCGCCAGCGGGTGGCCGAGGGCCTGGCCGCCTCGCCGATCGGCCAGGTGCTCGTCGAGGAGTCGGTGATCGGCTGGGGCGAGTTCGAGCTGGAGGTCATGCGCGACTCGGGCGACAACGTGGTGGTCGTCTGCTCGATCGAGAACGTGGACCCGATGGGCGTCCACACCGGCGACTCGGTCACCGTGGCGCCGCAGCAGACCCTCTCGGACCGTCAGTACCAGGCCCTGCGCGACCAGGCGCTGAAGGTCATCCGTGCGGTGGGGGTGGAGACCGGTGGCTCGAACATCCAGTTCGCCGTCAACTCCCACACCGACGAGATCGTGGTCATCGAGATGAACCCGCGGGTCTCGCGCTCGAGCGCGCTGGCCTCAAAGGCCACGGGCTTCCCGATCGCCAAGATCGCCGCGCGACTGGCGGTCGGCTACGCGCTGGAGGAGATCGACAACGACATCACGCGACTGACGCCCGCCTCGTTCGAGCCCACCATCGACTATGTGGTGGTCAAGTGGCCGCGCTTTGCCTTCGAGAAGTTCCCCGGGGCGGAGGGCTCGCTCGGCACCTCCATGCAGTCGGTGGGGGAGGCCATGGCCATCGGGCGCACGTTCAAGCAGGCCTTTGCCAAGGCGCAGCGCTCGCGCGAGCTGGACGTGACCGGCGCGCCCGAGGGCGACCTGGCCGGCCTGCTCACCCGGCTGGAGACCCCGTCGCACGACCGCTACGAGGTGCTCTTCGCGGCTTTCAGGGCGGGAGCGACCGAGCGCGAGATCCACGCGCGCACGGGGATCGACCCCTGGTTCCTGGCCGAGCTGGCCCCCCTGGCGGCCGGGCACGACCCGCAGGCCGGCCTGGAACGCTCGTTCAAGGCGGTGGACACCTGCGCCGCGGAGTTCGAGGCCGAGACGCCCTACTTCTACTCGGGCTGGGAGCGCCGCGCCGCCCACGAGGTGCGACGGGGCGATCGCGCCAGCGTGATGATCCTCGGTTCGGGCCCCAACCGCATCGGCCAGGGCATCGAGTTCGACTACTGCTGCGTGCACGCGGCCATGACCGTCCGCGAGTCCGGTCGCGACGCCGTGATGGTCAACTGCAACCCCGAGACGGTGTCGACCGACTACGACACCTCCGACCGCCTCTACTTCGAGCCGCTCACCCTGGAGGACGTGCTGGGCGTGGTCGAGATCGAGCAGCCGGAGGGCGTGATCGTCCAGTTCGGGGGCCAGACCCCGCTGCGACTGGCCCGGGGCCTGGCCGACGCCGGCGTGCCGCTGCTGGGGACACCGGTCGAGTCCATCCACCGCGCCGAGGACCGGCCCAGCTTCGGCGCCCTGCTCGAGGAGCTCGGCCTGCTGTCGCCGTCCTACGCCGTGGCGGCGTCGCCGGAGGGAGCGCTGAACGCGGCCGACGGCGTGGGCTACCCGCTGCTGGTTCGCCCCTCGTACGTGCTCGGCGGGCGTGCGATGGAGATCTGCTACGACCGCTCCGGCCTGGCCGACTACCTGGCCCGCACCGACCGCAGCGACGGCGACATCTTCCTCGACCGCTTTCTGGAGAACGCCATCGAGATCGACGTCGACGCCCTCTGCGACGGCACGAGCGTGCAGATCGGGGCGATCATGCAGCACGTCGAGGAGGCCGGGATCCACTCCGGCGACTCGGCCTGCGTGATCCCCGCCATGTCGCTGGGCGACGACATGCTGCGTCAGGTCGAGCGAGCCACCGAGGCTCTTGCGCTCGCCCTCGGGGTCGTCGGGCTGATCAACATCCAGTTCGCCGTTCGCGAAGAGGACGAGCTCTACGTGATCGAGGCCAACCCGCGGGCCTCGCGGACCGTGCCCTTCGTCTCCAAGGCCACGGGCGTGCCGCTCGCCAAGGCGGCCTGCCGGCTCATGCTGGGTGAGCGCCTGGGGGACATGGAGCTCGAGCTGCCGGCTCGTGGCGGGCATGTGTCGGTCAAGGAGGCCGTGCTGCCCTTCGGGCGCTTCCCCCTGGCCGACGCACTGCTGGGGCCCGAGATGAAGTCCACCGGCGAGGTGATGGGGGTGGCGCCGGACTACCCGGCGGCGTTCGGCAAGGCCCAGGCGGCTGCCGGGGTCCAGCTGCCCTCGGAGGGCAGCGTGTTCATCTCGGTGACCGACGGCGACAAGGCAGCCGCCACCCAGGTGGCGGCCGCGCTGCACGACCTGGGCTTCAGCGTGCTGGCCACCGGCGGCACGGCGCAGGCGATCCGCGGCATGGGCGTGCCGGTCGAGCGCATCAAGAAGCTCACGGAGGGATCCCCCAACGTGATCGACCGCATCGACGCCGGCGAGGTGGAGCTGGTGATCAACACTCCCACCGGCTCGGGGGCACGCGCCGACGGCTACGAGATCCGCCGCGCCGCGGTGGCCGGCGGCGTGCCCTGCATCACCACCATGAGCGGGGCCAGCGCGGCCCAGCGGGCGATCCGTGCGCGGCG
>JALZII010000119.1 GCA_030860365.1 Actinomycetota bacterium | reverse complement strand
GCGTCGCGGATGGCCCTGACCTCCTCTATAGGCCTGCCCGACGGGTCAGGGACGTCCCAGTCCTCCACCGTGGTCGGGACGTACGGGCACTGCGCCCCGCAGGCAAGCGTGATGGCCCAGTCGGCGTGCAGCTGCTGCTCCACGGTCAGCTTCTCGGGCCGCCTTCCCGACAGGTCGATGCCGACCTCCTTCATCACCTCGACCACCTCGGGCCAGACCTCGCGCGCCGGCTCCTGACCGGCGGACTCGGCCCGCAGGCCCTCCGGGGCGTGGCGCTCGAAGAAGGCCTGGGCCATCTGGGACCGGCCGGCGTTGTGGGTGCAGACGAACAAGACGTACTTCATGGGCGCCTCCTCATCAGGCCGCGGTCAGCAGCTTGTCGGCGTATTCGGTGGGCAGGCCGGCCGCCGCCAGCTCGTCGGCGACAGACCGGGCGTCGTACTCGACACGCTCGATCTCCACGTCCAGCCGCCCCTCGTAGTCGCTGAGCACCGCGAAGGCGGCACGCGGGTCCCCGTCTCTGGGCTTGCCGACCGATCCGCAGTTGACGAACAGCACGCCCCCGTACTCGTGCACCCACGGTTGATGTGTGTGTCCGAAGACCAGCACGTCGCAGTCCGCACTCGCCGCGATGCGCTCGAAGGTCCGGGCCGGCTTGTCCTCGAAGAGGTACTCGTTGACCTTGCGCGGCGAGCCGTGCACCAGACGCACGCGCCGCTCGCCGAGCTCGGAGCGCAGATCGAAGGGCAGCTCGCGCAGGAGCTGCTTCGAGCGGGCGCTCGCGTGCTCGAGCGTCCAGGCCACCGACCGTTCGCCGAGCTCACGGTCGCGGGGGTCACGGTAGGCGCAGCCGCAGTCCTCGAGGTCGCGGCCGATCGCGTAGTCGTAGTTCCCGTAGATCGTCGGGATGCCCCGTTCCTCGATCAGGGCGCACACCTCGTTGGGGTGGGGGCCGTAGCCCACCAGGTCGCCGCCGCACAGGACGCGGTCGACGTCCAGCTCCTCGATGCGTCCAAGCGCCGCTTGGAGCGCCGGCAGGTTGGCGTGGATGTCGGTTAGGACCGCGACTCGTCCCACATACGTGAGCCTATCGATTGACATATGTCGCTTCAATCGATATATGTAGATTGATGGCGGTCGATCTGGAGCTGGTCCCCAAGCAGAAGCGGTCCGCTGGCCAGGCCTGCTGCGAGCCCGTCGTCTACCCCGACGTCGAGCGCGCGCAAGCCGAGCGCATGGCCGTATTGGCCAAGGCGCTCGGCGATCCGGTGCGCCTGCAGCTCGTCGACGTACTGCGAAAGCACGCCGGCAAGGTCTGCGTCTGCGAGCTGGTCCCCTTGTTCGAGCAGTCCCAGTCCACGGTCTCCCACCACCTCAAGGCGCTCCGCGGCGCTGGGATCGTCGGCTCCGAGCGCCAAGGGCTGTGGGCCTACTACTACGTCAACCCCGATGCTTTGGAGGAACTGTCTGCATGGCTGAGCTGACCGACATCCGAGAGACCGTCCGCGACATGTACGCCCAGGCCGCCCGGGGGGCGGAGGGCGGCTGTTGCGGCCCGGACGCTGTGAGCTGCAGCCCGGCTGATGAGGCCGGCGTGTTCGGCGCCACGCTCTACGACGAGGCCAGCCGCGGCGAGGCCTCCGAGGCGTCCCTCAACGCCTCGCTCGGCTGCGGCGTACCCACCGCCGTCGCCGAGCTGAGCGACGGCGACGTCGTGCTCGACCTGGGCTCGGGCGCCGGAGCCGACGTCCTGATCTCGGCTCGCCGGGTGGGGCCCACCGGCCGGGCCATCGGCCTTGACATGACCGACGAGATGCTCGAGCTGGCCAGAGCCAACGCCGCCGACGCGGGCGTGGAGAACGCCGAGTTCGTCAAGGGCTACCTGGAGGAGATGCCGCTCGCCGACGCCAGCGTCGACGTGGTGATCTCGAACTGCGTCATCAACCTCTCGGGCGACAAGCCACGCCTGATCGCCGAGGCCGCGCGCGTGCTGCGCCCGGGCGGGCGCTTCGCGGTCTCGGACGTGATCGCCGACCCGGACATGGACCAGGCGACAAAGGACAGCATGGCCGCCTGGACGGGGTGCGTCGCGGGCGCGCTCACCGAGGCCGAGTTCCGGGAGGCGCTGAAGGGTGCAGGCTTCCACGATGTCGAGATCGAGCAGACCCACCGCGTCCACGAGCACGCCGCCTCGGCGATCATCCGCGCGCGCAAGCCGAGCCGCGAGGGCTGCTGTCAGCGCGAGGGCCCTGGCTACCTGTGACGGCGTCGCCCCGTCTCGTCGCTGACGCCTAGGGGCCGGGAGCCGTTGTTGTCGGGCTGGGCATCACGCTCGGGCGCGAAGCGGTAGCCGATCCCGAAGTGGGTGTGGATGTAGGTCCAGCCGGGCCCGGCGCTGTCGAGCTTGCCGCGCACCTTGCGCACGAAGACGTCGACCGAGCGGTCGCGGCGGGGCATGCGCGCACCCCACACGAGCTGGTAGATCTCCTCGCGCGGGATGACACGGTCGAAGCGCTCGGCCAGCACGAAGAAGATCTCGAACTCCCGCACGGTCAGCCCCACCCGCTTGCCGTCGACGATCACCTGGAGCTCCTCCGGACGGATCTCGATCGACCCCACCCGCCGGATGTTCGGCGGAGGAGGCGGGGTGGAGGGGCTGCGAGCGAGCACGGGAGGGATCGGACGAAGGTATGTCGGCCTGACCCTGGCCACGGTGAACCCGAAGTGACGCCCTGGAGAAGATGTGGATAACGGGCCGAGACTTCGCCGTGGCAGGAGTGTTCCCCCGACCTCCCCACGGCGGGTACGGTCTCGGGCGTGGGACGTCTCGACGAGCTCGACCTCGGCCTCGCGCTCGACCGCGAGGAGTACGAGCGGCGCCTGAAGGCCGCCGAGAAGCGCCTGGCAGAGCTGCGGTTGGACTTCGGCGGCAAGTTGGGTGAGGACCGGCTGGGACCGCCGGTGTGCGCGCTGCTGGAGGGCTGGGACGCCTCGGGCAAGGGCGGGGCGATCAAGCGCCTGGTGGCCCCGTTGGATCTTCGCCACGTCCGGGTCGCGCAGTTCAGCGCTCCGACGCCCGACGAGAAGCGACACCACTTCCTGTGGCGCTTCTGGGGCGCGCTGCCGGGCTGGGGCGGCATGGCCGTGTTCGACCGCACCTGGTACGGCCGCGTGCTGGTCGAGCGCGTGGAGGGGTTCGCCACCGAGGACGAGTGGCAGCGGGCCTACGGGGAGATCGTCGACTTCGAGCGCATGAACGCGGCCGAGGGGATTATCTTCGTCAAGTTCTGGATGCACGTCTCCGAGGAGGAGCAGCTGCGGCGCTTTCGCAAGCGCGAGAAGGACCCGCTGAAGGCGTGGAAGCTGACCGACGAGGACTGGCGCAACCGCGAGAAGCGCGGCGCCTACGAGCAGGCGGTCGAGGACATGCTCGTGCGCACCGACCACGAGCAGGGGCCGTGGACGCTGGTGGAGGGAGACAACAAGAAGCTCGCGCGGGTGAAGGTGATCGAGACGGTGATCGCCGCGATGGAGCGGGGCGCGCCCTAGCGGCCCTGACCCCCGTTGGGAAACAGCTCGCCGTTGGGCACCTGGCTGCGATCCTGGACCACCTCGACGGGCTTCTTGTTGGTGTCCACGAACAGGCAGAAGTGGCGGCGGCGATCGTCACGCGCCACGCACGTGCGGAAGTAGCCCTCGCTGAGCTTCACGGTGTTCGCCGTCTCGAGGTTTCGGATCAGCTCCGGGTTGCGGGAGTGCTCGGTGAAGTCGCGGACCGCGGCGGCGTTGCGCTCGGTGGCCTTGGTCTCGGAGACAACGACCTGGCGGTTGCCCAGGCCCGCAGCGATCACCCCGACCAGGCCGGCCGCGAGCAGGCCGGTGCCCACGCGGTCCTTCAGCACCTCGAGCTCGACCTCCATCGGTACAGGCTTCCGGCGCGCAGCCAAGCGGCGCGTGAACCAGGGGGCGATCGCCGCCACGAGGAAGAGGTTCCCGAAGGTGGCCACGATCGTGGGGGCGACCGGGTCCTTGAACTCGAAGCCCACAGGCGAGAGGCGATAGAGCACCACTCCGTCGATCAGCGTGAGGACCACGAACGCGGGCCAGAGCATCGCCCCGCGCAGCCGCCAGCGCGCGCGCGCCACCCAGAAGCGCTCTCCGCCGACCATCGGGCTGAGGGTAGTGCCGGGCGAAGTAGCCGAGGAGCGTGGGCCGGGCGCAGCCCGGGCGTCGGCCGGGCGAGCACCGCAGGCTCCGGCGTTTACCATCGAAGGCGTGCAGGAGCTCTGGGTCGCTCAGCTCGGCCGTGTCCCCTACGCGGAGGCAACCGCCCTGCAGGAGCGGCTTCGCGCGCTTCGCCAGGAGGGCGAGCTTCCCGACGTGCTCCTGCTGCTCGAGCACCCGCCCGTCCTCACCAAAGGGCGTCGCACCGAGCCGTCCGACCTGCCCATGGGCGAGAGCTGGTACGAGCTGCAGGGCATCGAGGTGGCCGAGTCAGACCGCGGCGGGCGGGTGACGTATCACTGCCCCGGTCAGCTGGTGGGCTACCCCATCGTCGGGGTGCGCGACGTCGCGGCCTACGTCGGCACCCTAGAGCGGGCGATCGTCGACTCCCTCGCCGTCGAGGGCATATCCGCGCACGCTCCCGAGGAGCTGACCGGCGTGTGGTCTGGGAAGTCCAAGATCGGCTCGATCGGTGTCCACGTCTCCCGGGGCGTGACCACGCACGGCTTCGCAATCAACGTCGACTGCGACCTTCAGCCCTTCGAGTTCATCGTGCCCTGCGGCCTGTCGAACGTGCGCATGACCTCGGTCTTCAAGGAGACCGGCCGCACGGGACGGATGCCGTGCCTGCGCAAGGAGGTCGCCTTCCGGGTGGCGGAGGGCCTCGGGCGCCGCCAGCGCATCGTTTCGCTGGACCGGCTGCTCGCGCGGGAGCAGCACTACGGAGTGAGCCCTGCGGGTTCACCACTCGTGGAGGCATGAGTCCGCGCCC
>JALZII010000113.1 GCA_030860365.1 Actinomycetota bacterium | reverse complement strand
TCGAAGGGCATGGTCATCCCCGTCATCCCGGCGTCGCCCCCGAAGAGGGCGTATAGCGACCACAGCCATGCCGCCAGGGTGCCCACGGAGATCAGCGTGTCCATCGTGGCGGTGGCGTGCCTGAGGTTCGTCCAGGCGGCGGCGTGGAAGGGCCAGGCTCCCCAGAGCACGACCGGGGTCGCCAGCTGCAGCGCGAGCCACTGCCAGTAGTCGAACTGCAGCGCGGGGACCATCGAGAGCACGAGCACGGGCGCCGACAGCGCGGCACTGATCGCCAGCCGGCGCCGCAGCGATGCGCTCGCGTCCTCCTCGCCGCCTTCGGCGTGCGAAGCGCTCTCCTCGCTCGGGAGCACCGCCCCGTAGCCGGCGGCCTCTACGGCACCGACGAGCTGGGCCCGGTCGACTACCTCGGGGTCGTAGTCGATCGTCGCCTTCTCGGTGGCGTAGTTGACGGTGGCGCTGACCCCCTCGAGGCCGTTGAGCTTCTTCTCGGTGCGCGCCGCGCACGAGGCGCACGTCATCCCGCTGATCGGCAGGTCGAGGTGCTCGGGGGCTTGCCTCAACGGTGGCCCCCGGCACCGGGGTCGTGGCCGGCCGCAGGCTCACGCTCGGCCGCCGGAGCTCGCTCGACAGTGGGGTTCGGGTCTATCACGCTGCCCGCGGCGAACGCGCCTCCGAAGGCAAGTGCGAGCACCGCCGCGAACAGCGCCAGCCGGGCGACGACCTTCACGACGCCACCTCGTAGCCGGCTTGGTCGATGGCGCGGCGGACGGCCGCGTCGTCGAGTCGCTCACCGAGCACCGTCACCCGCTTGGTCTCGAGATCGACGTCGACGGACCCGACGCCTTCGACCTGCGCCACTTCGCCGGCTATCGCGGCCTGGCAGTGGGCACAGCTCGCGCCGGGGACGGTGTAGGTGAGAGAGAACTGCTCGGGCAAGGTGGGCCTCCTAATACGGGAGGGGGGTATAACTCAGAAGCCACTGTACCACAACTGGAGACACCCCCCAGGGGTAATGCTAGTGTGGAGGGCCATGGCAACCTCCGAGACCCCTCCTGCAGCGGCCACGTCCGCTCCCACCCCGGGCAGGCACGGCTACAGCGCCACCAGGGAACAGCTGCTCAGGCGGCTGCGGCGCACCGAGGGGCAGGTGCGCGGCGTCCAGCGGATGGTCGAGGAGGACCGCTACTGCATCGACGTGCTCACCCAGATCTCGGCGATCCAGGCGGCGCTGGACAAGGTGGCCCTCGGGCTGCTCGACGATCACGCGCGGCACTGCGTGGTCGGGGGGGGCGCCGACGCCGCGCCCGAGGAGCTGACCGACGAGATGATGGCTGCCGTGGGGCGTCTGATGCGGCGCGGCTAGAGGTATCCGGAAGGGTCGACCGGGCGGCCGCCGACCCTGGTCTCGAAGTGCAGGTGGTCGCCGAAGCAGTGGCCGGTGCAACCCACCAGGCCGATCACCTGGCCCTGACGCACCGCGGCCCCCCTCCGGGTCATCAGGCGCGACTGGTGGGCGTAGCACGTGCTCAGCTCCCGCGTGTGCTGGACGCAGACGTAGTTCCCGTAGCCGCCGACCGGCCCGGCGATGACCACCTGACCCGTCTGCGCGGCGCGGATGGGCGTCCCCGCGGGCGAGGCGATGTCGATTCCCGCGTGCAGGCGTCCCCAGCGCTGCCCGAAGGGCGAGACGATCGGCCCGTTGACCGGGAAGATGAGATCGCCCGAGCCGCGGCGGATCGGCCCGGCGGGACCCACGCTCAGCAGCCTCCTCACCTTTCGGTCGGCGGCCTCGAGCGCCCTGAGGTTCTCGAGGTCGCGGCGAAGGCTCTTGTTCTCCTTCTGCACCCGGTCGGGCAGGTCGGTCTTGGGCTCCGGCGCCCCTTCTTGGCCACCGGCGCCCGGCGGAACCGCCCGCACCGCGCGCGGGCCCTGCCCGCGGCGGGGCACCTGGTAGGCCTCGTCGAGCGGGTCGCCCTTCTGGCGCTCGGCCTTCGGCGCCGGCGCCGGCGCGGCCGACCCGGAGCCGGAGTCGAACGCCCCAGCCCCCACCACACCCGCGAGGGCCAGGGCGACGATCGCCACCAAGAGCAGGATCCCGCGCCGTCGCATCGCTCTAGAACCGCGGCGGGTGGCGCACGGAGTAGCCGCTCCCGCCCTTGACGCCCGACTGCCAGCGCGTCCCGTCGCGCCCCGCGCCGCTGGTGTCGAAACGCAGGCCGGCGACGACCATGAACATGTGGCCGGCGTTGGAGTAGGTGGTTATCCAGCGCCCCGGGCCCGGCGCGGCCCAGCGCATGAACCCGCCGGAGGCCATGGGGCTGCGCAAGAGTCCGGCGCCGGCCAGGGCGAAGGAGACCGAGCCCGAGCAGTCGTAGCCCGAGTCGCGCCAGGCGCCGTGGCCGCCGCCCCACTTGTAGGGGAACTTCGCGATCTGGTTGCCGGCGAGGATCACGCGCTTGACCACGTCGGGTGCATCCTTGGGCGCGACGGCGGTGCCGTCGGGGAGCACCCGGGCGCGGGCGCCCGTGGCAAGCGACGCGTTGTCGAGGTGGTCGGAGAAGCTCTTCAGCTCCTTGTTGGCGGCCTTGAGCTCGCGCCGCACGTCCGCGTCGGACTGGGCGCCGGGGCTGACGTCACCGCGCTCTTCCTCGTCGCCCTCCGGGGCCGCCGGAGCGGGGGCCGCTCCGGCGACGCCCGCCGGCTGGGGCCTCGACGAGAGGTCGAAGTCGCCCGGCTCCTCCGGCGGAGCGGGGGCAGCCTTCGCGTTGGGCTTGGCCTCCGGCTCACGCCCGCAGGCACCGAAGCTCGCCGCCAAGAGCGCGAGAAGGCACAGGATCAGGGCGCGGCGCATCCTCCTCACTTCGGCCGGGCGTCGGTCGCCCTTGACGCGGTCCCGTCCCTCCACGAGGGGGAAAGTAGCGCGTTCGGCCGGTCTGCCACGATGGTCGTCATGGGTGAAGACGCCAACCCGCGGGGCATGCCCCCGGGCGACCCCTCCGGGATCGACGAGCCGCACGACGTGCTGGCGGCCGAGGAGTTCGCGATGCCCACCCCCGAAAACCGCTTCCCGGCCGACCCGCTGGGGACAACACAGCCCCACGACGTCCTGGCCGCCGAGGAGTTCGGGATGCCCGCGCCAGGGGCGACCACCGACTGGGAGGGCGACTCCGCGCGCAGCCCGGTGGGACTGTGGGTTGCTCTCGTGCTCGCCGTCGCGCTGGCGATCGTCCTGCTGCGCCGCCGGTAGCCCCTCGCCATAGCGCAGGAGCGCAGCCCGATCGCTGATCGGGCGAGCACCGCACGCCCATACCTCACGGGTAGAGCTCGCCCTCCTCGCCCAACACGAAGATCGCGGTGACCGGACAGTTGCCGGCCGCGTCGAGAACCTCGTCGGTGCCGGCGCCGTCGGGGTCGATCACGATCGCCTTGTCCTCGGAGTCGAGCTCGAAGACGTCGGGCGCGGTATCCACGCAGTCGCCCGAGCCGATGCACAGGGCGCGGTCCACATGGATGGCTATGCGGTTCTGGGGCGAGAGCTCCGGCGTCGACACGCGCTGCGAGGCTAACGCCGCCGAAGCTGGTCCGCCGGCGTGGCTCAGTCGCGTTTGCCCCGCCCGTAGAGGAGCTTGACCGCCCAGCCGATCAGCTTCGTGGTCATCGCCCTGTAGGGCATCATGTGGATGTCCTTCTTGGTCGGCGCGCGCTTGGTCACCAGGACCGTCTGCTTCTGCGTGTACTTGCGGATGCCGTCCTTGCCGTGGCGCGTGCCCAGGCCCGAGGCCTTCCAGCCGCCCATCGGCAGCTCGAGGGCGACGTAGTTGACCTGGGCGTCGTTGACGCACACCACGCCCGACTCGACCTCGCGGGCGAGACGCTCGCCCTTGGCGGTGTCCTCGGTCCAGATCGAGGCCTGGAGGCCGTACGGCGAGTCGTTGGCCAGGCGGATGCCCTCCTCTGCGTCGCGCACCTTCATGACGGGGAGCGTGGGGCCGAAGGTCTCCTCGGTCATACACTCCATCGTGTGGTCGACGTTCACGAGCATCGTCGGCTCGTAGAAGTCGCCCGGGCCGTCGACCCGGCGGCCGCCCACCAGCACCCGGGCACCCTTGTTCTCGGCGTCCCGCACGTGCTCGTCGATCAGGTCGACCTGCGGGGGCGAGGTCACGGCGCCTACGTCGGTCACCCCGGGGTCGCCCGGCGCGCCCTGACGCAGAGTCCGCATCTTCTTCTCCACGAGCGCGATGAACTGCTCGTAGACCGGCTCCTCGACGTAGGCGCGCTCGATCGAGATGCAGGTCTGCCCGCCGTTCTGCATCGAGTAGTGCACAGCGGCGTTGGCTGCCCGCTCGACGTTGGCATCGGCCAGCACCACCATCGGATCCTTGCCGCCGAGCTCGAGGCCCACGGGCGTCAGCGTCTTCGCCGCACGCTCCATGACCTTCTTGCCGACCTCGGTGGAGCCCGTGAACATCACGAAGCCCACGTGGTCGATGAGCTCGGAGCCGACCTCGCCGGGGCCGATCGCCGTGAGGAAGACGTCCTCCGGCAGGCCGCACTCACGCAGGGCCTCCTGCATGAGCAGCGAGGTCAGGGGCGTCAGCGACGCCGGCTTGAGGATCACCGAGTTGCCCGCGGCGAGCGCGGGGATGCAGTCGCCAAAGGAGTTGGTCAGCGGGTAGTTCCAGGGCCCGATCACGCCCACCACGCCCACGGGCGCGTAGCGCACGAAGAGCTTGCGGCCGACCACGAAGGGGGAGGTCGAGCGGATCTTCTCGTCGGAGAGGTAGTCCTCGGCGTTCTTGGCCCAGAAGCCGAAGGCCTGGGCGGCGTAGGCGATCTCGGCGAGCTGGGCGTCCTCGTAGGTCTTGCCCGTCTCGGAGATGATGGTGCGCGCGATGCGGTCGGCGTTGTCGGTGGTCCACTTCTGCGCACGCCTGAGGACCTTGGCGCGGCCCTCGAAGCCGAGAGCCTCCCAGCCGGGCTGGGCGGCGCGGGCCCGCGCGGCCAGCTCGGCCACGTCGTCGGTGCCGATCGCCGGCACGCGCGCGATGGGCTGGCCCGTCGCGGGGTTGTGGACCTCGAGGATGCGCCCGTTGCCCGAGTCCGATGCCCCGGTGCCGTGGGGGGCGGTGCCTTCGACGGTCTGCGCCTGTGTCTGCGCCACTCTTCCTCCTCGGTGTTAAGTCGAGCGAGCGGTGCTCGGCCGGCCGACGCCCGGCCTGCGCTCCTCCGTTGAGCTCGCACGCAAGCGTAACCTGCGCGGATGCCCACCGCCGAGGCCAACGGACTGACGCTGTACTACGAGGAGCACGGGGAGGGTGAGCCTCTGCTCTGCGTTCAGGGCCTGAGCGTCAACACCCTCGGCTGGGCGCTCCAGGTCCAGGCCTTCGCGGCCGCGCACCGGACAGTGATCTTCGACAACCGCGACGTGGGCCGGTCCACCATCGTCGAGAGCGGCTACGAGATCGCCGCCATGGCGGCCGACGCTCTGGCCCTGGCCGACGTGCTCGGGCTCGACCGCTTCCACCTGCTGGGGGTCTCCATGGGGGGAGCCGTCGCGCAGGAGGTCGCGCTGGGCGCGCCCGACCGGGTGAGCACGCTGACGCTGGGCGTGACGTTCGCGCGCGGCGGCGCCTGGGCGCGCAAGCTGGGCGAGACCTGGGGGGCCCGGCGGCTCAAGCAGAGTCGAGAGGAGCACATCGACGAGCTGCTCCTGCTCACCCTCTCCGAGGGCTTCTACGAGAACGAGGGGGCGGTCGACTACGTGCGAGGCCTGATGCTCGCCGATCCCAATCCCCAGCCGGCCGAGGCCTTCGTGCGCCAGCTCGAGGCTTCCAGCCGTCACGACGCCCACGACCGACTGGGATCCCTCGAGCTGCCGACCCACGTGATCGGCGGCGAGCACGACATCCTCATCCCCGTCTGGAAGTCACGCGAGCTGGCCGAGCTCGTGCCCGGGGCCAGGCTCACGGTGATCGAGGGGTCTCCCCACGGGGCCAACCTCGAGCGCGCCGAGGAGTTCAACCGGCTGGTGCTCGACTTCGTGGCCGAGGTGAATCATCGACCGACCGAGGTCCGCTGAGAGGGCGACTCAAGCGCCGCGAGCGGCGTCCAGCGCGGAGTCCAGTCCGGAGTGCACGGGAGCGGCGTGCCCGAACTCCACGATCTCCAACACCCGGCCGACGGCCTTGCCCCCGGGCGCGACCACGTGCAGCTGCTGGCGGTGGTCGCCCAGGCGGCGCACCAGCCGGAACAGCATCGCGACGCCGCTCGAGTCCAGGAAGGTGAGCCCGGTGAAGTCGACCACGAGCGCACGCGCCGAAGCCGGCAGGGCTGCCTCGATCGCATCGCCCGTGGCGGGCGAGTTGGAGAGATCCAGCTCGCCACTCACCTGGGCCACGACCACCCCCTCCTCCTCTCGCAGCTTCACGTTGCTCAATTCGGTCATCGTGTCCCGGCCCCGTTCCCGGCCCCGTTCAGCCCGCGCCGCATGCGCACGACCGTTCCGTCCGGACCGGGCCGGACCTCCACCTCGTCCATCAACGCGTTCATCAGCTCCAGGCCCCGGCCGTGGTCGTCTTCGCGCCCCGGCCGCCACACCCCGAAGTCGCGCACCACCACCTCGATATGCGAGCCGTCCCGACTGCCCTCCATCTCGAACGACGACGAGCCCCCCGCCCCGGCATGCTCGATCGCATTGGTGCAGGCCTCCCCGCACGCCGCAGTGACCTCGGCAACCTCCTGCTCCGTGCTCCCGGCGTGGCTAAGCCAACGGCGCACCAGCCCACGAACCGAGGAGAGCGACTCGGGCTGAGCCGGCAGCTCGACCTCGAAGCGGTCCCTGACGGGCTCGTTGCAGAAGGCGAGCAGGGCCACGTCGTCGGCGGCCCCGCCCTCGGGCGAGAGCTCGCGCAGGAGATGGTCGCAGAGGGCTTCGGTGCCCCTTGGAGCAGCGTCTACCGCCCGCGCCAGCGCCTCCAGGCCGGCGTCGATCACCGAGCCGGGACGCTCCACCAAGCCGTCGGTGTAGAGCAGGACGACCGCCCCTTGGTCCAGGTCGGCCGTCTCCTCCTCGAAGGTGGGGAAAGGCATCACGCCGAGCGGCACCGAGCGTGCGCCCTCGAGGAAGGTGGCCGGCGCCCCGTCCGGTCCGGTGCGCAGAGGCGGCAGGTGGCCCGCGTTGACCCAGCTCAGCCCGCCCTCGATCGGGTCGAAGACGAGGTAGACAAGCGTGGTCATCTGGCTCTCCTCGAGCTCGGCCCACACCAGCCGGTTGAGCTGCTCCAGCACCACGGCCGGCGCGTGGCCTTCGAGCGCGTAGGCGCGCAAGGCGCTGCGCAGGCTGCCGACCGTGGAGGCGGCGCTCAGGCCCTTGCCGGCCACGTCGCCCATGACCAGGCCCACGCGACCACCCGGCATGGGGATCACGTCGAACCAGTCGCCCCCGACCTCGGCCTCGGAAGCGGCGGGCACGTAGCGCGCCGAGACCCCCATGCCGGGCAGGTTCGGCATCTGCTCGGGCAACAGGCTGCGCTGCAGCGTCTCGGCGATGCGGTGCTCACGCTCGTAGATGTGCGCGCGATCGAGGGCGAGGGCCACGCGGTCGGCCGCGAGTCGCAGCATGCCGAGATCGTCGGAAGTGAAGCGCCGCGGGGCAGTCGCTCCCACCGAGAGGACGCCGGCCAACTCGCCGTCGACCATGAGGGGCACTCCCATCAGGCTCGTCACGCCCGCCTCGCGCATGGCCGGGTCGGCCACGTGGTGGAGGCGCGGATCCTGCTCGAGCATCGGGCGGCGCTCGGCCGCCACGATTCCGGTGAAGTACTCCCCGAAGGCGATGCGCCTGCGGTTCTTCGGATCGCCCCCGGTCGACGCTCTCACCACCAGCGAGTCCCGGCCCTCCTCGCGGAGCATCACGCTCGCGGCATCCGCTCCCAGCACGGCGCGCACACGTGGAATCAGCGCGTTCATCATGCCGTCGGCCGTGGTGTGGGCCAGCGCGGCGTCCACCAGCAGCTGCATGTCGCTGACCATCTCGGCCACGTGCTCCGCCTCGCGCCGCGCCGCCTGCTCGCGGGCCAGCTGAGCCTGCTCGGCCTCACGGCGGCGCTCGTCGCTCAGGTCGCGGGCGAAGGTCGCGAGGATCGCCCTTCCACCTCCTTCCACCCGCGAAACGGTCACCTCAGCAGGGAAGGTCGTGCCGTCGGGGCGCCGGTACTCGGCCTCGAAGCGGTGGCCGCTCACCTCGTCGGCGTGGCGCAGCGCACGCAGCCGCTCGCGGAAGGCCGCGACCTCACCGCGCGGATAGAACAGCTCGCCGAAGTCGCGCCCGAGCACCTCCGTCCTCGATGCGCCGAACATGCTCTCCGCCGCGGCGTTCCATTGGACGACGGTCCCGTCGAGCTCGAGGGCGGCGTAGGCGTCGCGCGTGCTCTCGAGAACCCTCCGGGTGCGCTCGGCCTCGGCACGAGCCACCCGCAGCAGCCGAGTCACCAGCAGCCCGACCAGCGCTGGTGTGCCCACCACGAGCAGAAAGCGACTGGCCGCGCTCGGGCCCGGGTTCACCGCGAGCTGGATCGCGTAGGCCACGCCCACCAGCGCCAGGTGGCCGAGCGCAAAGCGCAGCTCGAAGAAGTAGAACGCGTACAGCGCGGTGAAGGTGAACAGCAGGCCGAAGGCTGCCCCGGTGGTCCCCACCGCGTAGTTGGCCAGCGCGGCGAGGAGGGTGGCGCCCACCACCACCCCGCCGATCTGCCGTGCGTCGAAGCGCTCGCCGAATCGGTGGACGAAGCCTCCGAGCACCAGCAGCGCCACGGCCGCGACCGCCAGTCCCAGGTCGTGCAGATCGGGGTCGTGCGGCAGCGCCAGCGTCACGAGGCAGATCAGGGCGATGGCCACGAGCACGGAGGCCAGCGACGTGGCGCGCAGACGTGGGTCGACGAGCTCGGAGTCGCGCATCAGGCGGGCCCCCCGAGCCCGCCGGCGGCGGACAGCCGTGCCAGCTCCTCGTGGCACTCCGAGACACGTTGCTTGACCGGGTCGCTCTCGGGACGGTCGTGCACCAGGTCCCAGGTCTGATCGGCCACCGAGCGGGCGGTGTCGGGCGTGGCCCGCGAGCACAGCAGCTCCACCAGCTTCAGCTCGAAGGCCTCGACCTGTTCTGCGGGGTCGCCGGGCGCCATCTTCGGCAGCGGCTCGTGGGTGGCCTGGCGCCACATGCCCGACGCGAGGAGCAGACGGTTGCGGAGGGCTGCCGCGTCCACCCCGGGAAAGCTACCCGCCCGCACGAGGGAGCCGCCCTCGCGAATAGCGTCCTGGCGGTGGCGCTTCTGCACGTCCTGCACGTGTTCGGGGGCCCGGAGGGCGGCGGCAACGCCCTCGGGGTCGTGCTGGACGGGGACGCCGTGGCGCCCGGGAAGCGTCAGCGCCTGGCCCATGAGCTGGGCTACAGCGAGACCGTGTTCGTGGACGACCCGGCCGCGGGCCGCGTGCAGATCTTCACCCCTCGCGCAGAGCTGCCCTTCGCGGGGCACCCGTTGGTGGGCACGGCGTGGCTGCTAGCCCGGCGGGGCTACCCGGCCGACGTCATGCGCCCACCTGCGGGCGAGGCTCCCGCGCGCCGCGAGGGTGGCCTCTCCTTTGTGACGGGGCGCCCGGAATGGGCGCCCCGCTTCAGTTGGCACCAACTGGCCTCGCCCGCGGAGATCGACGCGCTCGGCGCACCCGGGCAGGGCCTGGAGGCCTTCTGGGCCTGGACGGACGAAGGCGCGGGCCGTGTGCGGGCGCGGGTCTTTCCCCGCGATCTCGGGATCGAGGAAGACGAAGCCACGGGCGCGGCCGCCTTGGTGCTCGGCGCCGAGCTGGGCCGGGCACTGGAGATCGAACAGGGGCGCGGATCGGTGATCCGCGTGACGCCGCGCCGGAATGGGCTGGTGGAGATCGGGGGACGCGTGGAGCAGGGGCCGAGCCGGCGCCCGCCGCCCCCCTAGGGCCGCCCCAGCCGCGGCCTCTACCGCTCGACTCGGCCCGGCGCAGGGTCTGGGCGAGCGGATGGGGTCGGCGCGCCCACGGGCCCAGCCGGACGGCCCGGGCGAGGCGCCCCGCGCCCCGGAGGCGGGCCC
>JALZII010000102.1 GCA_030860365.1 Actinomycetota bacterium | reverse complement strand
GCGGTGGGGCTTCTCGCCGCCGCCGGCGTCCTGCTGGGCGCGGTGGGGCTCGGCAGCGAGCCGCCGCCCGAGCGTCCCACCGTCTCGTTTCTCGATGTGGGGCAGGGGGACGCGACCCTGATCCAGGCGCCCGACGGCTCGGCTGTCCTGTTCGACGGCGGCCCGCCGGAGGGCGGCGTGCTGCGCCAGCTTCGGCGGGCGGGGGTCAGGCGCCTCTCGCTCGTCGTGGCAACCCACGCGTCGCGCGATCACCACGGCGGGTTGCCCGATGTGCTCTCCGGCCTGCCGGTGGATCTGCTCCTCGACGGAGGCGACGACAGCGAGGACCCCGGCTTTCGCGCCCTGAAGAGGACGGCCGCGCGCCGTGGGGTCCGCAGCGTCCCCGCCCGCACGGGCCTCGAGCTTCACGCCGGGTCGATCGCCGTCCGGGTCCTCTCCCCGCCGCCCCGCCCGCCCGGGCCGGCGCCCGAGGACCCCAACCCCCGCGCGGTGGTGGCCGTAGTCGAAGTCGGCGGCATGCGCGTCTTCCTCTCGGCCGACGCCGAGAGCGAGGCACTCCTTCCCCTCTCCCTTCCCCGCGTCGACGCCATGAAGGTGCCTCACCACGGCAGCTCCGACCCTGGGCTGGCGGAGGTGCTGAGGCGCCTGCGCCCGCGCGTCGCCTCGATTCCCGTCGGGCAGAACACCTACGGCCACCCGACGCCGTCGACCCTGCGCGCGCTGCGCGCGGCGGGCGTGGAGAGCTACCGCAACGACCGCGACGGCACGGTGCGCCTGAGCGTGCAGGACGGGCGGCTCTCGACGAGCCCGCAGCGTTGAGGGCTCCTGCCCTCGAGCGCCGTCGGGGACCCGGCGTATCCTGCCCGCGTGGCCGAGCTGAAGCCCGTGTACCTCGTCTGCGGGGACGACGACGTGAAGGTCGACTCCTGGCGGGCGCGGGTGCGAATGCGCGCCGAGGCCGAGCGGGGACCGGGCGGCCTCGAGAGCTTCGATGCCAAGCAGACCGCGCCCGAGCAGGTGGCGGGCGCACTGGCCGAGCTCACCTTCGAGACGGGCACGCGCTACCTGCTCGTCGACGACGCGGGGGCGTGGAAGCCCGGTCAGCTGGGGCCGCTGGAGCGCGCGCTGGCCCGGCCGGTTCCCGACACCGTGCTGGTGCTCGTGGTCCGCGGCAAGGCGATCAAGGGCCTGACCAAGCTCGTAAAGGCCGCGGGTGGCGAGCGCCGCGAGTATCCGGCCCCCAAGCCGTGGGAGCTGCCCCGCTGGGCGGCCGAGCGTGGCGGTGAGCTGGGGCTGTCGCTCGACAAGGAGGCGGCGCGCGCCCTGGTCGAGGCCGCAGGGCCCAGCCAGCAGCGCCTGACCCGGGAGCTGGAGAAGCTCGGCGTGGCGCTTCACCCGAAGGCCGCGGTCACGGCCGAGGACGTCTCCGAGCACGTCTCGGGGTCGGCCGCCCCGCGCGCCTACGATCTCGCCGACGCCGTGGCGGCCGGCGACCTGCCGGGCACGCTTGCGCTCGGCGAGGAGCTTGTGGCCTCGGGCGAGCGCCCGGCCTCCCTCGTCTTTCCGATCGTGCGCTCCCTGCGGCAAGTGCACGGCGCCACCCGCCTGCTCGAGTCCGGGGCGTCCGAGAAGGAGGCCGCGGGGCAGCTTGGGGTGCCGCCCTGGCTGGCGAAGAAGACGCTGGCCAAGGCACGCGGCGCCGACCGGGCGGCTCTGGAGCGCGCGCTGTGCGTGTTCGCGGACCTCGAGTTGGAGCTCCGTGGGGGCAGCACCTCCGCGCTGGACGAAGAGTCAGCCTTCTCGCTCGCCCTGGCGAACGCCGCCTCCTGAGGGCGCGCGTCGACCTACAGCGGGGACTTCGAGCGGGCCTTGCGGCCGCCGTGGGCGCTCTTGTTGGTCGCCTTGCGCGAGCTCGAGAAGGGCTTCGACAGCAGCCTCCCGAGAGGCCCGGGGGCCTTGCCGCCGGCGCGTTGGCCGACTCCGAGCGTCTTGTCCACCCCTCGCTGGGGCCCCCGCGAAAGACGCGGGACCACAAAGGCAAGGATCAACAACAGAACACAGACTCCGACGACGGCGCCGATTACCACTAGGGGTCTCCTCCCTTGGACTAGGGGAGTTCTACCCCTTTACGGGGGGAGTTAGTCCCCCGCGGCCAGACGCGCCGCACGGGCCTTCTTGCGGGCCCCGCTGTTGCGGTGAAGGGCGCCCGAGCGCACGGCCTTGTCCACCCGCGAGGCGAGCAGGCGCTGCTCGGTCTCGACCCGCTCTGGCTCGCCGGCCTCGACGGCGTCGCGCAGGCGGCGGAACGAGGTCTTGACCTGCGAGGTGTAGCGGCGGTTCTCCTCGCGCTCGCGTTCCGTACGGAGGATGCGCTTTTCTTGTGACGCGATGTTGGCCATTGGCGCCCGGCAACTGTAGCGACGGGGCCCTCGACCGACGATGGCCGCGAACGCGGCCGCCTGGCCCGCAGCACGGCCTTCTTCTCCTTTGCCACGGGCCTGTCGCGCATCATGGGACTGGCGCGCGAAGTTGTCGCCGCGAGCCTGTTCGGGGTCTCCGGCGCGATGTCGGCCTTCACGATCGCCTTCCAGGTGCCGAACCTGATGCGCGCGCTGTTTGCCGACTCGGCCCTCCAAGGGGCTTTCATACCCGTCTTCACGGAGCTGCTGGAGAAGGGCGAGCGCCGGGAGGCCTTTCGCATCGCCTCGAGCCTCTTCTTCGGGATCATGATCCTGCTCGGGGTCGTCACGGCCCTGTTCGTGGTCTTCGCGCGTCCGATCATGGGCGTGTTCGCGCCGGGCTTCGACGACGATCCCGCGCTCGCCGACCTCACGGTGAGCCTGGCCCAGCTGATGTTCCCCATCGTCGTGCTGCTCGCCCTGTCGGGGGTGACGGTGGGCATGCTGAACTCGTTCGGGCACTTCAGCGTCCCGGCGCTCGCGCCCATCGCGTGGAACGCGGTGATCATCGGCGCGATCGCCGGTCTGCAGCCGCTGTTGAGCGAGGACGACGAGATCTACTCCTACGCGATCGGCGTGCTGGTGGGCACCGTCGTGCAGTTCGTCCTCCCGCTGCCGTGGCTGAGGGGCAGGGGCGGGCATGTCAGCCTCAGTCTCGACTGGCGCAGCGAGCGCGTGCGGCGCGTGCTCAAGCTCATGCTGCCCGTCACGATCGCGCTCGGGCTGATCAACCTCAGCCTGCTGATCAACTCGCTGTTCGGCACGCTGGTGTCCGACAGCGCCCCGGCGGCGATCGACAAGGCCTTTCGCATCTACCAGCTTCCCCAGGGCCTGTTCTCGATCTCGATCGCCACGATTCTGTTCCCGACGCTCTCGCGGCTCGCCGCGCGCGGCGAGCGCGACGACCTGCGGCGCACCATGGCCAACGGCGTGCGCCAGATCTGCCTGCTTCTGATCCCCAGCGCGGTGCTGATGGCGGTGCTGGCCGAGCCGATCACGCGCCTGGTCTACGAGCGGGGCGTGTTCGGCGCGAGCGCCACCGACCAGGTCACCGAGGCGCTCGTGTGGTGGTCGATCTCGCTGCCCTTCCAGGGCGTGAGCCTGCTGTTCTCGCGCACCTTCTTCAGCCTCCAGCGCCCTTGGCTGACCACCGCGCTGAGTGCCGGCAACCTGGCGGTCAACGCCGGGGTGGCGGCCGCGCTCTACGCGCCGCTCGGCATCGCCGGCATAGTGATCGGCACCGTGGCCGGCACGGTGGTCATGTGCGTGGCCCAGGGAGTCGTGCTGCGGGGCGACCTGGACGGGGTGGAGGGACCGCGGACGATCGGCTCGGCCGCCCGGATGCTGCTCGCCTCCGTGCCGCTCGCCGCCCTGGCTTATGGCACGTGGTACGGGCTCGACGAGGCATTCGGCAGCGGGCTCGGGGCCCAGATCGCCTCGGTGGGCGCGGGCATCGGCGCCGGCCTGGCCGCCTACGCGGCCGCGGTGTGGCTGCTGCGCATCCCCGAGGCGCGCCAGCTGAGGGCGCTGCTTCCCGGCAGACGAAGCTAGGACTGGCCGGCCCGCGCCTCGAGCCAGCGCTCGAGCTCGGGAGCCGGCATTGGGCGGGCGAGATGAAAGCCCTGGGCGAGGTCGCAGTCGAGCTCGCGGAAGCCGACGCGCTGGTCTTCTGTCTCGACGCCCTGCGCCACCACGGTCACCCCCAGTCCCCCGAGCAGCTTGATCATCGAGCTCACCAAGCCCCTCGCCCGCAGATCCCCTAGGCGGGCGGTGAACGAGCGGTCGATCTTCACGAGCTGGGGGTGCAGGCGCTCGAGGTGGGACAGCGAGGAGCGGCCGGTGCCGAAGTGGTCGAGCGCGAAGCGCACCCCGGTCGCGCGGAGGGCGCTCATCGCGGCGGCCACCCGCTCGTAGTCCTCCACCACTGCGCTCTCGGTGATATCGAGCTCGAACCGGGATCCCTGCCCCTCCGTGGAGGCCAGAGCGGCGCTGACCAGGTCCTTGGCCGTGTCGTCCTCGAGACTGCGAGGGGAGAGGTTCACCGCCATGACGAGGTCGAAGCCCAGGCGCGCCAGGCGCTCGCGCTGGTCCAGCGCCTGGGTCAGCACCTCGCGAGTCATCAACGCCATGAGGCCCGCGCGCTCAGCCATGGAGACGAAGCGGTCCGGAGCGAGCAGGCCGTGGCTGGGGTGCTGCCAGCGCACCAGGGCCTCGACGCCCCGCACCGCCCCCGTGGCCAACTCGAAGCAGGGCTGGTAGTGGACCACCAGCTGGCCGCTGTCGATCCCCTCCCGCAGCTGGCCGGCTGCCGCGAGGTAGCGCATCGAGGTGACGTCGCGGTGGGGGTCGTAGAAAGCCGCGCCGCCCCCGGCCCGCTTGGCCTGATACATCGCGATGTCGGCCTGGCGGAGCAGGGTCCCCGTCTCTCGGTCCTGCCCGGACGCGATCGCGATGCCCACGCTGGCGGCCAGGTGCAAGGGCGAGCCCCCCACCTCCACCGGCTCGTCCACCACGTCGAGCAGCTTGCGCGCCACGACCTCGGCCGCCTCCGGGCCCTCCACGAAGGGGACGACCACGGCGAACTCGTCGCCGCCGAGGCGCGCCACCGTGTCGGAGTCGCGCACCGTGTCGGCCAGCCGGGCGGAGAGCCGGCTCAGCACCACGTCACCGGTCTCGTGGCCAAGGGTGTCGTTGATGTCCTTGAAGTCGTCGAGGTCGAGCAGCAACAGCGCCACCTGCGCGTGCCCACGACGGGCTTCGGCCAGCGCCATCTCCAGGCGATCGGTGAGCAGGGTGCGGTTGGGCAGGCCGGTCAGCGCGTCGTGCAGCGAGCGGTGGCGCATCTCCTGCTCATGGCGCCGGCGGTCGGTCGACGCCGCGATGGTGTGGGCAATGGCCTTCAGGAAGTCCAGGTCGGTGGCGGCAAAGGCCCTGGGCTCACTCGAGGCGGCCACCAGAAGCCCCGCCGGCCCCTCCGGGAGGGCCACGCACACCAGGCCCACGCCTCGGTGGGAGCGCTCGCGCAGGGCCTCCAGGCCCTCGAGCTCGGGGCTCTCGCCGAGGTCCTCGATCACGACCGGGTCGGCCGTCTCCAGCACCTGCCCGAAGGCCCCTCGGTCGGCGCGAAGGAACTCGGTGCCCATGGGCGTCGGGCTCCAGCCGGCGCCCGCGCGCAGGGCGAGGCGAGTCCCCTCGTCGATCAGCTCGAAGACGCCGCAGGCCTCCACCCCCAGACAGCTGGTCACGGCCTGGGCGCAGCGCTCGATCACCGCATCGTGGCTCTGGCCCTCGAGCGCCGCGTGCCCGAGCGTGGCGATCGCCGACTGCCGCGCCTCCCTGCTCTCCACCTCCCGCGCCGCCGTGACGCGCTCGGTGGCGTCCACGGCGGTGCCGACCACCCCGACGATCTCGCCGCGATCGTCGTAGAGCGGCGCGTAGCGGGTGTCGTAGGCCACCCCCCGGACCTCGACCGTCGTCGCGAACGTCTCGCCCGCCAGGGCGCGCCGTGTGTTGCTCTCGATCTCCGGCTGATCGGCGTAGACGTCGAAGACCGACTCACCGGGCTGGGTCAGCGGCGGCGGGAGGGAGCTCACGCCCCCCCCTTCCAGGAAGGTGACCCGGCCCTCACGGTCGAGCGTGAAGAGCACGAGCGGCGCGTTGGCCACGGCGGTGTGGAGGCGAACGTCGGTGTGGTGCAGCGCGGCCTCGGCGCGGCGGCGGTCGCTGAGGTCCTGGTACTGGGTGAAGAAGAAGGGCCTCCCCTCACGATCATGGATGAGCGAGCCGCTGGAGCGCACCCACAGCTCCTCGCCGTCGCCGGCCTCGACCACCTTCTCGACCTGCCACCAGTCGATCTCGCCCGCGAGCAGCGCCCGGGCGCGCTCGCGGTAGGCGGGGCGGTCGTCCTCATGGGTCAGTGCCTCGTGCGAGCTCCCGAGCAGGTCTGCCTCCTCGCGGCGCAGCATCCGGCACAGCGCCGGGTTGACCCTGAGGTAGCGGCCGCTCTCGGGGCAGATGACCGCCATCCCCACCGCGGCAGAGGCGAACGCGTCGTGGGGAAGGCCCTGGGCCTCGGGGGACGGCATCGCAGCGATTGTGGTACACGAAGGGCTCTGCGCCAAGGGGCAGCCCTAGAATCGCCCGGGTGCCCTCACCCGCGCCCAATACGCGCAACTTCTCGGTCATCGCGCACATCGACCACGGGAAGTCCACCCTCGCCGACCGCATCCTCGAGGTCACCGGCGCAGTCGATGCCCGCGACCATCGCCCCCAGCTGCTCGATTCGATGGACCTCGAGCGCGAGCGCGGGATCACCATCAAGGCCCAGGCCGTGCGCGTGGAGTACACCGCGCAGGACGGCCAGCTCTACCGCCTGCACCTGATCGACACGCCGGGCCACGTGGACTTCACCTACGAGGTGTCGCGCTCGCTTGCCGCGTGTGACGGTGCGCTGCTGGTGGTCGACGCCTCCCAGGGAGTCGAGGCACAGACGGTGGCCAACACCTACCTGGCGGTTGACGCCGGCCTCGAGCTGATTCCCGCGCTGAACAAGATCGACCTCCCTGGTGCCGAGCCCGAACGGGTGGGGGCGGAGATCACCGAGCTGATCGGCGAGAGCCCCGAGGAGATCCTCCGCTTCTCGGCGAAGACCGGCGATGGGGTGGCCGACCTGCTCGAGGCCGTCGTCCGCCAGATCCCGCCCCCTGGGGGCGACGCACACGCGCCGGCCCGCGCGCTCATCTTCGACTCGGAGTTCGACCAGTACCGCGGCGTGATCGCCTATATCCGCGTGGTCGACGGTGAGCTGCGCACGGGCGAAGGCCTCAAGGCCATGCAGACGGGCACGCAGGCCGACGTGGACGAGATCGGCTTCTTCGGCCCCCGCATGACGCCGGTGGACACGCTGCGCGCCGGCGAGGTGGGCTACCTGATCACCGGGGTCAAGGAGGTCTCGCTGCTGCGGGTGGGCGACACCCTGACCTCCGAGCGCCGGCCCGCGGCCGAGCCGCTGCCGGGCTACCAAGAGGTCAAGCCGATGGTGTTCTGCGGGCTGTTCCCCGTCGACACCGACCAGTTCGCGGACCTGCGCGACGCCCTGGAGAAGCTCGCGCTCAACGACGCCGCGCTCTCCTACGAGCCCGAGACCAGCCAGGCGCTGGGCTTCGGCTTTCGCTGCGGCTTCCTCGGGCTGCTGCACATGGACATCGTGCGCGAGCGCCTCGAGCGTGAGTACGACCTCGAGCTTCTGGCCACCACCCCCAACGTCGAGTACGAAGTGGAGCTGACAGACGGGGAGGTCGCCCGGGTCCACTCGCCGACCGAGATGCCCACCGACCGCACGCGCATCGTCGAGATCCGCGAGCCGTACATCCGCGCCACCATCCTCTGCCCGAAGGAGCACGTGGGCGCGGTCATGGACCTCTGCCAGGACCGTCGCGGCGTGCACGCCGGCATGACCTTCCTCTCCGAGCGCCGGGTCCAGCTGCAGTACGACCTCCCGCTGGCCGAGATCGTGCTCGACTTCTACGACAACCTGAAGTCGCGCACCAAGGGCTATGCCTCGCTGGACTACGAGCTGACCGGCCTCCAGCCCTCCGACCTGGTGCGCCTGGACATCCTGCTGGCCGGCGACCAGGTGGACGCGCTCTCGATGGTCGTGCACCGCGACAAGGCCTATCCGGCGGGCCGGGCGCTGACCGAGCGCCTGCAGAAGCAGATCCCCCGCCAGCAGTTCGAGGTGGCCATCCAGGCGGCCATCGGGTCGAAGATCGTGGCCCGCGAGTCGGTCAAGCCGATGCGCAAGGACGTGATCGCCAAGTGCTACGGCGGCGACGTCTCGCGCAAGCGCAAGCTGCTCGAGAAGCAGAAGGCGGGCAAGAAGCGCATGAAGCAGGTGGGCCGGATCGAGGTGCCCCAGGAAGCCTTCCTGTCGGTGCTCAAGCTGGGCGACGGCTGACGCCCAGCGAGGCTAACTCACCTTGAAGAAGCGCATGCCTACGCGGCCGTCCTCGTCGCTCACGTAGAGCGTGCGGCCGTCGGGCCCGGCGGCGATGCCCTCGATGCGCTGCTCACCGCCCTCCAGCGTCTTGACGTGCTCGGCCTTTGCCACCTTGCGCTTGGAGCGGTCGTTGACCTTGAAGCGCCAGTGCTGGGAGTGCGCGCCGGCGCCCTCCGGGTAGCAGTCGATCAACAGCGAGTTCTTGTCGACGGCGTCGAGGTTCCCCACGATGCAGTCGAACTCGTTGGCAGCGCGGTGGGTCATCGCCCGGAAGCCGACCGGCTCCTCCGCCGAGCCGGGGCCCTCCAGCTCCCACACGGCCACGGCGGTGGGGAACTTGCGTCCCTCGAACCACTCCGGCACGCCGGCCAGCTCCACCATCACGGGCGCCCCGGTCGCCGTGACGGGGAAGCGCAGGCCTACGAGAAGGTTGCCGTTGGACCGAAAGGAGGCGGCCTCGATGTTGAAGGCGTAGTCGCCCTTCTTGAGGCGCTTGGCCCACTTCTTGCCCTTCTTGTCGCCGATCTTCCGTGCGCGCTCGATGAAGGCCTTGTGCATCTTCTTCGAGGGCCGGATCAGCTCCACGTCGCTGGCGGCCAGCGCGTCGTTGATGACCCGGTGGAGCTTGAACTTGTCGCGCATGACCTGCATCTGCACGCCGCCGTTCTCTCCCGCCGTCACCACGTCGTCCTGGCGGAAGCGGGCCATCCACTGGCGCGTGATCTGCAGGGGGCCCGCCTTCTTCCCGTAGTGAGAGGCGATCACGTACGTCAAGCCGTCGTGGGTGGCCGAGGCCTCGGAGTCGTCGGTCTTGCCCTTGTCGTCACCAGAGTCGATCGCAACCGGGCGGTGCTCCCAGCCGTCGGTGAGCTTCTTGCCCTTCTGATGGCCCAGCAGGGCCACGGCTTCGTCCAACTGGCCCTCGTCCAGGAAGATGAAGTAGGCGAGGTCCCAGCCGTTGGCCTTCAGGATGTTCTGGGAGGTGCACCGGGTCAGGTCGGAGGCTTCGTTGTTCTCTAGCTCAAGATCGATGGATTCCACAGGTGGAAAGCTAAGAGAGTGCGGCGACTCTTGCAAGCGAAAGCTGCGGTGCTCGCCCGACCAGCGCTCGAGCTGCGCTCCTCCGCTGAACTCTTAGGCCCGGTTTAGAGCACCCTCGTAGCTTGGCCGACGTGTCCACGACCGCCGCGGCGCCCACGCAGCAGACCACCGACTCCCTTCAGCTCTTCCTCGACGGCATCGCCAAGACCAAGCTGCTGACGGCGGCCGAGGAGGTCCAGCTCTCAAAGCGGGTAGAGCGCGGCGACCTGGCCGCAAAGGAGCGGATGATCGAGGCCAACCTGCGCCTCGTGGTCTCGATCGCCAAGCGCTACCGCAACCAGGGCCTCGACTTCATGGAGCTGATCCAGGAGGGCTCGATCGGCCTGGTCCGCGCAGTCGAGAAGTTCGACTACCGCAAGGGCTTCAAGTTCTCGACCTACGCCACCTGGTGGATCCGTCAGGCGATCTCGAGGGCCATAGCCGACAAGTCGCGCACCGTTCGGATCCCCATCCACATCAACAACGTGCTCCACAAGCTCGACGGGGTGCAGCGCCGGCTGCAGGCCGAGGGCGGAGACCGCGAGCCCACCATCGAGGAGATCGCCGCCGAGGTGGGCGTCGATCCCGACGAAGCGGACCTGATCATGCGCGCCGCCCAGGCGCCGGTCTCGCTCGAGAAGCCCGTCGGCGAGGACGGCGATGCCGCTGCGCTGGGGGACCTGATTCCCGACACCCGCGCCGAGTCGCCCTTCGAGATCGCCGCCGAGCGGCTATCGCGCGATCGCCTCCAGGAGGCGATGGAGAACCTCTCCTACCGCGAGCGCCGTGTGATCGCCCTGCGCTGGGGCCTGGGCGACGAACAGCCGCGCAACCTCGACGAGGTGGGCCGCATCTTCGGCCTCACCCGCGAGCGCACCCGCCAGGTCGAGGAGGGTGCGCTGCGCAAGCTGGCGTCGCTCGCCGAGACGCAGGCGCTGCGCGAAGTCGCTTAGAGCTGGCCCCTCGAGGGCCGGCGCCAGGCCGCGTAGTCTGACGCCCGTGCACGCCGTCCCGCCTCAGCCGCGCGACTCGACCGACGTCGTGGGGCGCCGGATCGGCGCCGGTCTGATCACTTCGCTGTCCCTTCTGTACTACTTCGCCTGTGAAGCCGCCAGCGGGCGCACGCTGGGGAAGCTGGCGCTCGGGGTGCGCGTTGTCTCGGCCGACGGCTCACGTG
The DNA here is from genome assembly GCA_030860365.1 of Actinomycetota bacterium. Lineage (GTDB taxonomy): Bacteria > Actinomycetota > Thermoleophilia > Solirubrobacterales > Thermoleophilaceae > JACCZR01. The sequence continues at coordinate 4,249 of JALZII010000102.1, read as the reverse complement.
CCGGACCGGCAGGTGGCGGCCCGGCGGTGTGCGCTCTAGCCAGCCCAGCGCCAGCCGTCGAGCACCGTCTCGAGCACCTTCTCGCCGTCGACGGTTGACTTTTGCGGCGTGGTAGAGGCGATCGTGTAGAGGTGTCTCCCCTGTACCACGGCGTAGGTGCGCTGGGTCAGCTTCGCGCGGGGAGCTCTTCGCGAGTAGGCCACCCCGATCGCCGGCTCGCCGTCGATCTCGCGATCGGGCAGCCCGTCGGCGCCCCTGCCTCCCTGAGCCCCGATCTGAGAGCGGATTGAGCCGCGCACCTGGTCCACCGAGGAGTTCGGAGGCGCGGGGGTGCGAGCGACGGTGATGTTCGGCGGAAAGCCCTCGCTGGCTCTGTAGGGCCCGATCAGCGTCAGCACGACTCCTCCGCTCTCGCCCCCGCCGCCGCTGTCGCTGAACCCCTCGGGCGTCTCGGTTGTGAAGCCCGGGCCGCTGACCTCATTCGCCCGCTCACGGCCGGCCTCGGGCGCGGGCTGCTCGTCCTCGCCGCAGCCGCCGGCGAGGAGGCCGGTGAGCGCAAGAAGGAGAAGGACCCACCTCAACGGCGGCGATTCTAGTCTCGCCCCAGGGCTCGCGGGAGCCGGCCGTGCTCGCCAAGCGGACGCCCTGCCGCGGCTCGGTCGAGTTCATCAGGCGGGCCGACAGCAACTTGCTGGGTCGTCGAGCCGGCAGCAGCTGCGTAGCGGCGGACTCGCTAGGCCGGTCCGCGCGCCCCTTGGGTGCCGACTGGCAATGGCGAAGCGATGCTGGGAGAATCGGAGCTACCCTTGAAAGGAGCGCCATGGAGTCCTCTCCGCCCGCCCGCGTGCTCATCGTCGCCAACCGGACGGCCGCGACGCCGGCGCTGATCGAGGCAGTGCGCCGCCGCGCAGCCTCGGGGCCCTGCACTTTCACGCTGCTCGTCCCGCACTCCTGGCAGGGTCTCAACAGGCTCACGAGCGCCGAGGACAGTCAGAGCGACGCCAACGAGTCTGAGGCGGTGCTGGAGCTGGCCCTCCCTCTCCTCGAGGACGCCGCCGGAGGTGAGGTCGAGGGCATGACCGGCGACGCCGATCCGCTGGCCGCGATCCAGGACGCCGTCAACCGGCACGGCTTCGACGAGATCATCCTGTCGACGCTCCCGGCTCGCGTCTCGCGGTGGCTCAAGCTCGACCTGCCGAGCAAGGTCCAGGGGCTCGGGCTCCAGGTCACCCACGTCGAGGCGCGCGCCGGGCACGCCTGAACCGGCCGAACCACTCTGGTCTTCGGCTTGGGCGGGACTCAATCGAGGTTGCCGGGATTCCGGGGCGCCAGGCGAAGTTCCGCGCCCGCCTTGATAGGGCCGATCTTTGCGGAACCTTCATGACTCACATGTTCGCGCGCCCGGAGGGCGGCGTTGTCATAAGACCTGGTGGCAGCCTGTTCCCAGGGGCTATAACTTGCTTCGTGGCGGTCGACGACAGTGCCAAGGGCAAGTCCTTCCCGCCCTTCGAGTACGAGGTGGGCAAGGAGAAGATCGCCGAGTACGCCCGCGCGGTGGGGGAGGAGGACGCCGTCTACTTCGACCGCGAGGCGGCCAAGGAGGCTGGATTTCGAGACGTGCCCGCCCCGCCCATGTTCGCGGTCGTCTACTCCGCCGGGGCGATGGCGCCGGCGCTCACCGACCCCGAGGTGGGCATCGACTTCATGTCGATGGTCCACGGCGGTCAGGAATTCGTGTGGGGCGATCCGGTCTGCGCGGGCGACGTGATCACCACCACGGCGGAGGTGGACGACATCTCCGAGAAGGGCGGCATGGGCTTCTACGTATTCAGCTCCGTGTCGCGAAACCAGGACGGCGACGAGGTGGTGCGCGGCACCTGGACCAACATCGTGAGGGGAGCCTCGTGAACCAGGGAGACCGGATCCCCGAGCTCAAGGTCACGCCTGACAAGTACCTCCCGCACCGCTACGCGGGGGCGTCGGGTGACTTCAACCCGATCCACATCGACAACGACTTCGCCCAGCAGGTGGGACTGCCCCGCAACATCCTCCACGGCCTCTACTCGATGGCCCAGGTGGCTCGCGCCACGGCCGCCGCGGCCGGCGGCGATCCTCGCTCCCTGCGCCGCTTGAAGGTGCAGTTTCGCGGCATGGGCGTGCCCGAGTCCGAGATCACCGTGACGGGCACGGTGCGCGAGGAGGGCGACGGAACCGTCGTGGTCGACGCCGAGGCCGAGCAGGACGGCAAGCGGATCATCCGCAACGGAGAAGCCGAATTGCGGCTCTCCTAGAGCCGCCTCCCTCGCACCCCGAGCAACGGGCGAAGCTCGGCACACCCCCCGATTACCCTTTCCGGCGTGGAGGTCACCCCCCGCCAGAGCTTCATCCTGCGCAAGGTCGTGGAGTTCCACGTGGACTCCGAGGAGCCCGTGCCCTCGAAGGCCCTCGCCTCGCTCGGGGACATGCCCTGGGGCGCCTCGACTGTCCGGGCCGAGCTGGCCCGCCTCGAGGAGGCCGGGCTGCTCCTGCACCCCTACACCTCGGCCGGGCGGGTGCCCACCGACTCCGGCTACCGCCGCTATGTCGACGACCTGATCGAGGACGGCATGCCGGCCCCCCGGCCGGTGGTCGAGCTGCGCGACGCCCGCCGCGAGGTGGACGAGGCGATGCGCTCCACCACCGAGCAGCTCTCCCAGGTCACCAACCTCCTGGCCCTGGTCTCCGCGCCGCCGATCGAGACCGCCACCGTCAAGCGCGTCGAGGTGCTCCTGCTTCAGCCCCAGGTGGCGATGGTGGTGGTGATCACCTCGACCGGAGGGGTCACCAAGCGGGTGGTCTCCTACGAGACGCCGGTCGACCCCGGGCTGGTCGACTGGGCGGTGAGCTACCTCAACGAGGCGCTCGGCGAGGTCGAGGTGGGCACCCGGCGCATGCACGCCCGGCTGGCCGAGCCGGCTCTCGACTCCGTCGAGCTGGGCTTCCTGGCCACGCTGGCGCCGGCCTTCACCGACCTCGAGGACTCGGCCGCCGACACCCTGTTCGTGGACGGCACCGCTCGCCTGCTCTCCGAGCACCGCTTCCAGGAGCTCTCCCAGCTGGCCGACCTCCTCGGGGTGCTCGAGCACCGCGTCGCGCTGCTGGCGGTGCTGCGCGACTCGCTCACCGAGCCCAGCGTCTACCTGCGCATCGGGCAGGAGAACCCGGCGCCCGAGCTGCAGTCGCTGTCGATGGTCGTGGCCAACTACGGCGTGGCCCGGCGCAACCTCGGCGCGGTGAGCGTGATCGGGCCCACGCGCATGGACTACGGCGCGGCCATCGGCGCGGTGCGCCACGCCGCCGCCGAGCTGTCGCGCTTCGTGGACGAGGTCTACGACGAATGAGGCGGGATCCCTACGAGGTGCTGGGCGTGGCGCGCAGCGCGGACGAGCGCGAGATCAAGAAGACCTTCCGCACCCTGGCCCGCACCCTCCACCCCGATGTCAACAGCGACGACCCCAAGGCGGAGGAGAAGTTCAAGGAGGCCGCCGAGGCCTACGAGATCCTCTCCGACGCCGAGCGCCGCCAGACCTACGACCGCTACGGGTTCGATGGCCTGGAGTCGCGCGGCTTTTCCTCCCAGGCCCACGGCTTCGGCTCGTTCGCCGACATCTTCGACGCCTTCTTCGGCGGCGATCCCTTCGGCGGCGCCGCCGGCCGCGTCCAGGGGGGAGACACGGCTGTCGAGGTGGAGATATCGCTTCAGGAGGCGGCGCAGGGCACCTCGGTCGAGGTCTCGTACGAGCTGGTGGGCGCCTGCGAGCGCTGCCACGGCAACGGCGCCGAGCCGGGCACGCCGATCGAGACGTGCGAGCGCTGCGGGGGCAGCGGGCAGCTGCGCGCCGTCTCGCAGACGGCCTTCGGGCAGCTGGTGCGCGCCACCGCCTGCGACGTCTGCGGCGGCGAGGGCAAGGTCGCACAGACCCCCTGCGAGGAGTGCGACGGGCGCGGACGGCGGGCCCAGCGCCGCAAGCTGAGCGTGGACATCCCGGCCGGGATCGCCGACGAGCAGCGCCTGCGGCTGAGCGGAAGCGGCCACGCGGGCGACCGCGGCGGCCCGCCCGGCGACCTCTACGTGATCGTGCGCGTGACCGCCGACGAGCGCTTCCTGCGCGAGGGCAACGACCTGATCACCGTCGTGGACGTGCCGGCGCCGGCGGCGGCCCTGGGCGACACGGTCAGCGTCCCCACCCTCGACGGCGACGAGGAGCTC
>JALZII010000093.1 GCA_030860365.1 Actinomycetota bacterium | reverse complement strand
CCACGGGGGTCGCCCGGTGAAAGAGCGGCTCGGCCACCTGTAAGCGCCCCCGGCGGGCGACCGTCGCGACGAGCGGAGAATCGAGCCGGCGGACCGGCCGCCCACGCGTCGCCGCTCGCGGCGGCGTCCGGCTCACCTTCCCAGCGGAGGAGCGCAGGCCGGGCGCCGGCCGGCCGAGCACCGCACGCTCATCCTTCTCGGAGGAGCGCAGGCCGGGCGTCTCGGCCGGCGCGCAGCCCGAGCGTCGGTCGGGCGAGCACCGGACCGATCGGTCTCGGCCGAGCACCGCACGCTCATTGCTCTACGCGCTTGAGCAGCTCGTCGAGTGCGACGGGCAGCGCCTCGTCGCGCGCGGTACGCGGCTTGTCGCGCGCCCCGACCTGCGGCTTGAGGCCCTTGCGCAACGGAATGGTCTTGCCGCTCGGCAGGTAGTATTTGGCCACCGTGAGGTCGAGCACACCGCCGTTGGAGAGCGGCTCGACCTCCTGGACGAGCCCCTTTCCGAACGTCCTCTGGCCCACCAACGAGGCGCGCCCGCGGTCGCGCAGCGCGCCCGCTGTGATCTCCGAGGCGCTGGCGCTTCCGCCGTCCACCAGGACCACCACCGCGATGTCCTGGTCGATCGCGTCTCCCTGGGCCTCCTCGGTGCGGTTGGACCGAGTGCGCCCGCGCACCGAGACGATCTCGCCATCCTCGATGAACTGGCTCGACACGAGCACGGCCTCGCGCAGCAGGCCGCCGCCGTTGCCGCGCAGGTCGAGCACGATGCCCTCGGCGCCGCGGGCTCGCAGGCGGTCGATGGCGGCGCGCAGCTCGCCGTGGGCGCCGCTGGAGAAGCTGGCCAAGCGGACGACGCCAAGCTTCTTGCCGCCACGCTCGCGCAGTGAGCTCTCCACCAGGGGGATGTCGATCTTTTCCCGCTCGACCCTCACCGTCCGCGGCTTGGCGCTGCCGGTTGTGACCGCGAGCTTGACGCTGGTGCCAGCCGGGCCCTTGATCCGCCCTGTGGCCACGCGGCTGTCCACCCCGGCAAGCGCGCGGCCGTTCACCGCGGTGATCAGGTCGCCTTTGCGGATGCCCGCCTTGCGGGCGGGCGAGCCGGGGAAGCTGTTGAGCACGCGCAGGCCGCGGCGATCCTCGTCGACCGTCATCCCCACCCCCTCGAACTTGCCCTCGACTGCCTGGGCGAACTGCTGGGCCTCGTTGGGCGGCAGGTACTGCGAGAAGGGATCGTCGAGTGCCTCGACGGTCCCCTTCAGCGAGCGCTGGCGAAGTCGCTCGGCATCGACGGGCTTGTAGAAGCTGTCTTCGATCTTGTCGGTGATCTCGGCCTGCAGCGCGCGGTCCTCGTCGACGAAGACGTCCTGCGCGAAGCGGGGCAGCCACTGGGGGTGCCCGCCCAGGTATAGCCCGCCCGCCAGGGCGGCCAGCCCGCACACCAAGGCGATCGTGACCGTGCGTACGTAGTGCACGCGCCTCAGGCTAGTGAGACGCCCCTAAGAGAAGCGCAAATTCAGGGCCACTGGAGGGCCCGGTCTGGTGGGTACCTGCCGGCAGGGGCTCAGACCCTCAGGAAGCGACGCAGCGTGAGACCGCTGCCCGCTGCCGAGACCGCCATGCCGGCAAGCACCAGCAGCGCCACCAGGAGCGGGTAGGCGATCGTGTCCGGCGCGGCCAGGAAGGCCCAGCGGTCCGACAGCGGCTCGAGCACCGACTCCTTTGCCGCGGTGAGCAGGACGACCGCCAGCGCCACGCCCGTGAAGCCCACGATCACCCCCTCGATCATGAACGGCCAACGGATGAACCAGTTGGTGGCCCCCACCAGGCGCATCACCTCCACCTCACGGCGGCGGGCGAAGATCGACAGGCGGATCGTGTTCGCGATCAGGGCCACGGAAGCTATGACCAGCAGGAGGGCCAGGCCGCCGGTGACGATCGTCACCAGCCCGGTCACCGAGAGAATCTGCTGGGTGTCCTCCTCGCGGTAGCGCACCTCGTCGATTGCGGTCAGCTGGGGCTCACGCGCCCCGTCGGCCCCCTTGGGCGCGAGGCGGTCGACCACCTGTCCCACCTTCTCGGGGTCATCAGGCACGATGCGAAACGAGGCGGGGAGAGGGTTCGAGCCCAGCAGCTCCGATCCCTCGCGAAAGGCCCGCGGGTTCTTCTCGCGCGCCCGGGCCAGCGCCTCGCTCTTGGAGATGAACTCGACCGAGCGCACGTTGGCGGTGCGCTCGATGGCGCGCTGGGCGGACGCGCGCTCGCTCGGCGAAGCCCCCTCGGCCACATAGATGTCGACCACCACGCGCTCGCGGACGTCGCTGGCGGCGCCCATGGTGGCCTGGACGATGGGGATGAACACCCCGAGCACCAGCGCGGTGATCAGCACGGTCAGCATCGCCGCGAGGGCGGGGGCCGTGCTTCGCCTGAGCCCCCGGAGGGCCTCTTTGAAGAAGAACATGCGCTAGCCGGGGTGGGGCTCGGCCCCGATGCCGAGCTCCCTGCGCAGGCGGATGGCGAACTCGGTCGTCGACTCATCGGGGCGGTAGAGCCCGGACTCCTGATCGCGCACGATGCGCCCGTCGCGCAGCTCGACCACGCGCCGGCGCATCTTGTCCACCATCTCCTTGTCGTGGGTGGCCACCACCACGGTGGTGCCCGTGCGGTTGATGCGGTAGATCAGCTGCATGATCCCGATCGAGGTTTCGGGATCGAGGTTGCCGGTGGGCTCGTCGGCCAGCAGCAGCGGCGGGTGGTTCACGAAGGCGCGGGCGATCGAGACGCGCTGCTGCTCGCCGCCCGACAGCTCGTCCGGATAGGCGTGCAGCTTGGTGGACAGCCCCACGAGGCGCAAGATGTCGGGCACCTTGCGGCGGATCTGGTCCCGGCCCTCGCCGATCACCTCAAGCGAGTACGCCACGTTGTCGTAGACCGTCCGGTTGGGCAGGAGCTTGTAGTCCTGGAATACCGTTCCGACGTTGCGCCGCAGCATCGGGACGCGGTTGCGGGGGATCTTCGACAGGGGCCTGCCGGCGATGAGGATCTCGCCCTCGCTGGGCTCGAGCTCCTTGAGCAGCAGCCGGATGCAGGTGGACTTGCCACAGCCCGTGGGCCCGACCAGGAAGACGAACTCCCCTCGACCTATTCTCACCGAGGCCCGCTGCAGGCCCACCACGCCGCCGTCGTAGGCCTTGGTGACGCCGTCGAGCTCGACCACGGGCACCGCCGACCGCCCCGGAGTGGCGGGTGCCGGCGCGGGTACGCGCATGCGTGTCGGGGCGGCGGCCACGGGCGCCCATGTAAGCGGACCTGAGGCAAAATAGGGAGGTTTGCAGCGTTTCTTTCAGAGGTGATGAGCGAGCGGCGGTGCCCGGCCGGCCAGCGCCCGGCCTGCGCTCCGGCGCTAGGCGATCGAGCGGTGCTCGAGCAGGCGCCAGCGCAATAGGAGGTCGCCGTCCCCCTCCAGCACCCAGAGCAGCCCCAGCTCGACCGGCGGCTCGAGGGGAGCGCCCCTCACCATCGTCAGCGGGTCGCCGCCTCCGACGAGTTGAGCGCTGATCGTGAGGAACAGCTCGTCCACCAGCCCCCGGGCGAGCAGGTGGCGATTGAGCATCGGCCCCCCTTCGCAGAGGACCGAGCACACGCCGTGATCGGCCTTCAATGCTCCGAGCAGCTCGGCCGGGTCGTCGCCCACGACGGCGCCCTCGAGCGGCACGTCGCCGCTGCGGCTGACCACGGCCGCCACCGGCTCGGGATCCAGGCCCAGGGTCGCCCGGCGGGCACGGGCGTCGGCGTCCTTGATCATGTTCCCGTAGCCCTCCGCGCGGACTGTCCCGGCCCCCACCATCACGCAGTCCACCCGTTCGCGCAGGCCGTGGAACATCGCGCGGTCGCTCGGTGAGCTCAGCGGGCTCGTGCGCCCGACCACGGCGGCCCGACCGTCGGCGCTGGTGACCATGTTCAGCGCCACGAACGGGCGCCCCTGCGGCGCCGGGGGCGGGAACTCCTCGAGCGCCTCGAGCACGCCCACCTCGGCGGGGTCGGGAAAGAGCCGGCGCACTGCGTGGAACTTAGGGCCTAGAGCGTGACCTTCGGCGCGCGGCTGTGTTGAAGGGACGAGCGTCCCGGTGGACGCTCGGGCGATCCTCATACAAGGATGACCCGCACAGCCTCCTCGGTCCCGCCCGCCTCGCCGGGGGGCCCTGCTTCGCTCGCAGAGCGACGAGCGGCTGGTCGACCTCGTCCGCGCCGGCAACGACACCGCGTTCGAGGCAATCGTCGCGCGCATCGCCGTCCGCTGATGCGCCACTGCCCCCGCATGCTCTCCTAGGAGAGGGCCGAGGACGTCGTCCAGCAGGCCTTCCTGCGCGCGCTGGGCGCGATTCGCGCCGACGAGCGTCCGCTCGACCTCCGGCCGTGGCTGTACACGATCGCCCACAACGCGGCGCTCAACGCCCTGCGCGACCGAACGGTCGACGACACCCTCGAGCACGAGATCGACGGCGTCGAGCGCCCGGAGCAGGACTTCGAGCGCCGCGAGGGCCTGCACGACGTGGTCGCCCCGGTCGGCGCCCTTCCCGGGCGCCAGCGCGACGCCCTCGTGCTGCGCGAGCTTGAGGGCCGAAGCTGCGACGAGATCGCTCTGAAGCCGGGGGTCAGCGACGGCGCCGTGCGCCAGCTGCTCAACCGCGCCCGCAACACACTGCGCGCGGGCGTCACAGCGGTGACCCCGTACCGGCTCCTGGCTCGCATCCCCGAGGGCGCCGACGAGCCGATCGTCAGCCGGATCGCCGAGCTGATCGCCGTCGGCACGGGGGCCGGGGCCGTCGGCACGGGGGCCGGGGCCGTCACCACGAAGGTGGCAGCCACCGCTCTGGTCACCGGTGCCGTGGTGGGCGGCGTGGCCGCGGTCCCCGAGGACGGACGCTCGGGACCCCCTCCCGCCGAGGCCGCGGTGAGCGAGGCCCGCGAGCAGGCCCGCACGGCCGTCGCG
>JALZII010000074.1 GCA_030860365.1 Actinomycetota bacterium | reverse complement strand
GCGGGGGAGGCGAGCGGACGCCCGCGTGTGAAGCTCACGCGCACCGAGGACCTGCTGGAGGCCGCGCGGGAGAAGGTGGGCTAGCTGTCGAACATTGCTACCGATCGCCGGTGGGCGCGCCCGTGGCCCGGGCGTCCTGGATGCTCGCGACCGTGACTCGATCGGCTTCCTCATCGAACGAATAGACCAATACGAGCCAGCGCCGGGGCCCTAGAAGGAAGCGTAGGCCCGCATACCGGCCCTGGAGCTCGGGGCCAAGGCGGGGGAAGCGCTCGAGCGGCCGAAGCGAGGCCTTGACGCGCCGCCTGGTGTCGCTCGGAAGGGTGTGCGTGTGGATGAGCGTCGCCAGCTCGTCAGCGGCGAGCTGGGTCAGCTCGACACTCGCCACAAGCGCCCTACAGGTCGTCGAGCGGGATCGTCTCTCCTGCCTCGGCTTGGCGCAGCCCCTCCTGAACGCTCTCGAAGGCGCCGGGAATGCCGTCGAGCAGGGACGCCACGTCGGCCGCAGCCGGGTCCGCCTCGTCAAGCGCGGTAGACAGGAGCGAGCGCGCGAGCGTTCCCTCCTGAACGTGGGTTCGGTCGGCAAGGCGACTGAGCTTCTCCGCGTGCTCGCCGTCGAGGGTGATGTTCAGCCGCTGCGCACCGCCAGCCATCGACGGGTTGGTACACGCGCCGACACGAGACGTGTACGGCGCCCTTCTGGGAGGTCCGCTAGGCCGGGGCCCGCACGTTCTCACCGTCCAGCGCGTCCAGCGCCCTCTGCGGCGAGGCGGTGATGCAGGTGAAGATCGGCGTCTCGGACGCGGTGTAGGCGCTTGACTCGGTGCCGCGCAGCTCCTGGACGAGGTCCAGGAACTCGCTCGGCTCGTCGGCGTCGAAGGAGACCACGAACTCCTGGTCGTCGAGGCCGTACGAGTAGGCGGTGTTGATGTCGATCGTGGCGTAGCGCTTGCCCACCTCGATGTGGCCGCGCATGATCCGCATCCGCTCCTCGGCCGGCAGCATGTACCAGTCCCGCTTCTTCCACATCGGGTAGACGATGAGGTAGCGCGAGTCCGAGCCTGGGCGCGGCTCCAGAGGGGTGGCCTCCTCCGAGTAGACCGACTCCTTGGTCATGGCCAAGAAGGAGTGCGAGATCTCCGCCCAGCGCATCAGCCCGCTCTGGTTGAGCAGCACGTGGAGCTCGTGGATGGGCTCGAGCGAGGGAGCCATCGCGCGGATCATCAGGTCGCAGTCGCCGCGCGTGCCCACCAGGGAATAGGTGCGCAGGAAGTGGTCGGACGCGAACTCGTGCAGTGCCGCCGCCAGCTCGGCCTTGCCCTGGGCACGCTCTTCGGGGGCCAGCCGGCGCCAGGCGGGATCCACCTTGAGGAAGGTGAACTTGACGAATTGCCGCACCCCCACAGTCTAGGATGAGGCCTCGTGCGCATAGGGCTCGTCTCCCCTTATTCGTACACGTACCCCGGGGGCGTCGGCCGCCACGTCGAGGCCCTGGCTCAGGAGCTGCTGGTCCAGGGTCACCACGTGCGCCTGCTGGCTCCCTTCGATCCGCCGGATCGCCGGGCTCGTGTGCTTCATCGCGGCGCTGAGCCCGAGCGCCTGCCCCTGCCCGACTACCTGGTGCCGTTGGGACGGACCGTCGGCCTGCCCTTCAACGGCGCCGTGTCGAACCTGGCGCTGGGTCCCGCCACGGCCCGCGCCCTCAGCCGCGAGCTGCGCCACGGCGGCTACGACCTGATACACGTGCATGAGCCCAACGCCCCACTGCCGGCCTGGCAGGCGGTCGAAACCGCGCGGGCGCCGGTGGTGGGCACCTTCCACACGTATTCGACCAATGCCCTCCTAGGCGGCCTGACCGCCAACGTCCTCGGTGCCCGGCGCATGTACCGCAAGCTCTCGGCACGCATCGCCGTCTCCGAGGCGGCGCGCTGGACCGCTGAGCGCTTCTACGGCGGCCGCTACCGCCTGATACCCAACGGCGTGGACCTGGAGGCGGCGCGGCCGGCCGAGCGCGACGGCTCCGGGCGTCTCGAGCTGCTGTTCGTGGGCCGCGCCGAGGAGCGCAAGGGCCTGCCGGTGCTGCTGCGGGCCTTCGAGGCGCTGCGCGGCGCAGGCGTGGATGCGCGCCTCACCGTGGCCGGCGCGACGCGCGAGGAGGTCCAGCCGCTGCTGCTCGACGCTGAGGGTGTGCGGGTCCTGGGCCGGGTCACCGAGGAGAGCAAGTGGGACATGCTGGGCCAGGCTGACCTCCTCTGCGCCCCCTCGCTGGGGGGCGAGAGCTTCGGCATGGTGCTCACCGAGGCGTTCGCCTCGGGTACGCCCGTGGTGACCTCCGACATCGCGGGCTACCGCGACGTGGTGCACGACGGCTTGGACGGCGTGCTGGTGACGCCGGGGGATCCGGTCGAGCTGGGCGAAGCTCTGCGCAATCTCGCCCTGCGGCCCGAGCGGCGCCGGGAGATGGCCGGCGCGGCCCGCCAGTCGGCCGAGCGCTTCGCCTGGCCGCAGGTCGCGGCCGAGGTGGCCGAGACCTACGAGGACGCGCTCGAGCAGCCAGGCCCACAAGGA
>JALZII010000061.1 GCA_030860365.1 Actinomycetota bacterium | reverse complement strand
GCCGTCCTGCTCGCGGGAGCCGGGCCGGACGGGCTGGCGGTACTTCGCTTTCGCCCGGCTATCTGGTCCGAGGCGCTGGAGTGCTACCTGGCAGAGCTCTACGTCGTTCCCCACCGCCGCGGCTCGGGGCTCGGGCGTGCCCTCATGGAGGCCGCGATCGCGCTCGCGCGCCAAGAGGGCGCCGACCACATGGATCTCGGCACCAGCGAGGACGACGTCGCCGCGCGCTCCCTCTACGAGAGCATGGGCTTCAGCAATCGCGAAGGCCGCCCGGACGGTCCCCTCAACTACTACTACGAGCGAGAGCTCTGAGCTCAGGCCCGAGCCCCTCGTTCACCCCGGCAAACCGTGCTCTAGAGCGCCTTTCACCTGCGCCTCGAGCGAGTTCAAGCGGGCAAGCGCGAGGGCTTCGGGAGAGCGGAAGCGACGGCCGGGCAGGTTGTCGGGCCCGTGGTGGCCGAGCAGGCAGTGCGCGAGGGCCAGCAGGCGCTCGCGGGGCACGGCGGCGCCTCGCTCCAGCAGCATCTGCTGGCCCAGCGCCAAGTGGCCGAGCAGCGCACCCTCCTCGCTGAGGGAGATCTCGGCGCCCAGGGCGAACTCGCGGGTCTTGCCGATGTCGTGCAGCAGGGCGGCGCAGATCAGCAGGTCGGAGTCCAGGCGCGGGTGCAGGATGCAGGTCTCCTGCGCCAGCGTGGCCACCGCCACGGTGTGCTCGAGCAGTCCACCCAGGTAGGCGTGGTGTCCGTTGCGCGTGCAGGGCGCGCGCCGCAGTTCCGTGCGAAAGCCGGAATCCCCCAAGAAGGAGTCGAGCAGCTCGCGCAGCCGGCGATCGTAGACCTCGCGACCCAGGTGCTCGAGGAATCCGTCGAGCTCATCGAGGTCGCGGTAGGCCACGGGCAGGAAGTCGGCGGGATCAGCCGCTGCCGGATCGGCGCGCTTGACCGAGCGCAGGTCCACCACCAGTTCGTCGCGGAAGCGCTCGGCCCGGCCGCTGACCTCCACCAGATCGCCCTGCTCGAACTGCGCGGCGAGGAAGTCGGCCTCGCGGAAGGCGCGGGCCGCCACCGAGCCGGTGCGGTCGCGCAGCTCGAGCGCCAGGTAGGGCGATCCGGTGCGCGCGGTCAGGCGGTCCTTGCGCGTGCAGGCGAACACCCCGCGCAGCTCGCCGCCGGGGCGAAGCTGCGCCAGGGTGGGGCGGTCCTGGGTGGCGGGCACCCGACAATGTTGGGACGGGCCTCGGACGACGCCGGCAAGCGCTCCTCCTCAATCGGAATGCGCTCCGGCACAGGTGGGTACGGTGGACGGGAATGCCCGACCTTCGCTGGTCAGAGCGCCCGGTCCTGCGGGCCCCGGTCCTGGTGTGCGCCTTCAAGGGGTGGAACGACGCGGGCGACGCCGCCACCGCCGCCGTGTCCTACATGCAGGACCACTTCGACTCCTTCGAGCTGGCCGAGGTGGACCCCGAGGAGTACTTCGACTTCACCGCGGTGCGGCCCACCGTGTCGCTCGACGAGAGCTCGGTCCGCCAGGTCGAGTGGCCCTCCAACTCCTTCACGGCCGCCAAGGTGCCGGGCGCCGAAGGGGATCTCGTGATGCTGTGCGGCGTCGAGCCGTCGCTGCGCTGGCGGCGCTTCTGCGACACCGTCATAGAGGTGGCCCGCGCCACGGGCGCACGGAGGGTGATCACCTTGGGCGCCCTCCTGGCCGACGTCCCCCACAGCCGCCCCGTGTCCCTCACCGGTCTGGCCTCCGACGAAGGGCTGGTGGCCCAGCTGGGCTTCCCGCCTACGACCTACGAGGGGCCGACCGGCATCGTCGGGGTGCTCCACCGCGCGTGCGCGGAGGCCGGCCTGCCTTCGGTCAGCCTCTGGGCCTCGGTCCCTCACTACGTGGCCGCCGCCCCCAACCCCAAGGTCGCGCTCGCGCTCGTGCGCGCCTTCGAAGGAGCGGCCGGGGTAGCGGTGGAGGCAACCGAGCTCGAGACCGCTGCCGAGGACTACGAGCGCCAGGTCAGCGCCGCGGTCGCGAGCGACCCCGAGGTCAAGGCCTTCGTCGAGCGCCTGGAGTCCGCTGCCGACGAGGCCGAGCAGGAGGAGGACACCGAGGAGAAGCTCCCCTCGGCGGACACCATCGCCCGCGACTTCCAGCGTTTCCTGCGCCAACGCGGCCCCGACGCGCCGGGCTGACAGCCATCCCTACCGCCGGAGAGCAGGCCGGGCGTCGGCCGGCCGAGCACCGCCGGCCGATCCCCTCTACCG
>JALZII010000058.1 GCA_030860365.1 Actinomycetota bacterium | reverse complement strand
CGTCCGGCACGCGACGGAGCTTGGTGCGCACGAACGCGCCGCCCTTGCCGGGCTTGACGTGCTGGAAGTCGAGGATCTTGAAGGTGGCCCCATCGACCTCGATGTGGGTGCCGTTCTTGAACTGGTTCGTGCTGATCACGCACGCCGGAGGCTAGAGGCAGGCGGGCCGCCCGGGGGCGTGGCGGCAGGCGTCGGCTAGCAGGTGGCCTTGGCCCTGAAGTTCTGCTGGTAGAAGGACGGCCGCTCGAGGCCGACGCCGCCGTCGGGGAATACCCGCTTGAACAGCGAGCCGGTGACGCTGGAGGGCGGGTTGTTCTTGGAGTTGCCCGTCCCCACGATCCTCGTGCTCACCAGCCAACCGCCGTTACCGTCGTAGTCGGTGATGAACCGGTAGTAGTCGGTGTCGGGGGCCTTGTGGCCGCACCCGGGGACGGAGCTGTACGCGCTGCGCAGGTGCCAGAGGTTCGGGTAGCCGGCGGGCAGGATCGCGGACCACAGCTGCTGGGCGGCGGAGGTGTTTATCCCTCGAGCGACCACGTCCCGGTTGTTCGGGTCGAGGAAGTCCCACGGCCCGTCGTGGATCTTCTTGGCGGCGGTGGAGAGCTTCACGGGGTCGCTCACGAGGATGTTGCGCAGGTAGAAGAGGTTGTTCGCCGCGTGGTCGAGTGTGTCGTTGACTCGCTTGCCGACGTTGGCGGCGGTGGCGTCGATCTGGTCGGGCACGGGGAGCCGGGGACCGTCGCCGTCGCTGTCCCCGCTGTCGGAGAAGGCGGAGGCGATCTCGAGCCCGGCGTCGGCCAGGCCGAACACCGCGCCCACCCCGGGGATGTCCTCGCCGACCGCTTCTCCGACCAGGAAGAGGCCTCCGGTGAACCCGAGCCAATCCACCCCGGCCGCCTTTGGCGGCGGGATGAAGTGCTTCTTGATCTTCGAGTCCACGTCCGACGCCGACGCGGTGACGTTCGACTGGCCCTGGACGAAGATGTCCTGCAGGTGATTGACCCCGCTGATCACCATTCCGACCTTCGGGATCTCGTCGATGACCGCGTTCTTGACCGCCTCGCAGTCGGCCTTGCTGAAGTCCGGACGGTCGTCGGGGCAGGCGACGTACTGGCGGCCGCCGGGGACGGCGAGCCGCGTATAGAGGATGGACTGCTCGCCGTCGGCGAAGTCTTCCGCGTGCTTCCAGTAGTTGCGCCTGATGTCGCCCGTGTACGGGAGCCCCAGCTGCGTGGCCAGGTAGGAGTTGGCGGCCCGCTCCTGCGCGGTGTCGGAGGCCGGCCACGGGGTCGGATCCTGGTAGGCAAGCCTGAACATGGTCTTGTCGACGGAGTCGTCGCGGTTCCAGTGCTCGGCCGTCCACTGCCCCTGGCGGTTGCGCGACAGCACGCCCTGCACGCGGCCGGGCTTGCCGTTGACGGCGGTGCTCGTCTCCGCCGGGGTGTAGCCCGGGAGGTTGGTCCCGCCCACCAGGGCGTAGCCACCCTGACCGCCCTTCACGCCCGGCTGGCTCGTGAACACGTCGCGCGTGCCGCCGAAGGAGCTCGACTTCAGCGGACCGGCGCTCGGGTCGACGGTGAGGACGTCCGCGAGGTCGAACCAGTGGTTGGTCTGGTCGATGCCGTCCCCGAAGCCGCCGTCGGGGTAGGGGCTGTTGACGGAGTTGACCAGCACCAGCGCGGGCGGCCCCTTGCCGCTTCTGGCGCCGGCGAGGATCGGCCGCAGCGCGTCGAGGCCCTTCTGCGCGCCCTGGCGCCCCAGGTCTGCCTCGCGTGAGTCGTTGGTCACGATCGTGACGTTCTTGAGCGGCTCGAGCGTGTCCTGGTCGAGGACGACTACGTGGAATCCGGCCTGCACCCCGGAGATGAAGGTCCCCGAGTCGAAGTGCCGCGTCCCGACCTCAATGCGGCTGAGCGCGCCCCCGGAGCTTTTGAGGATGCCGCCGGTGTCGAAGTCGACGTACTGCGGGAAGACGAAGGTGTAGCCGAGCGAGCCGGCCGCCAGCCGCCCCTCGAGGGTCCCCAGCGAGCTGCCCGGATAGGCCCTGATGTTCTGGGTCGCCGAGCCGGGCGGGAACCCGCGCGAGCCGATCACCGACCACTGTCCCTGCCCGAGGCCCCGGTTCCCGATCGCGGTGAGCCCGCGATCGGTGCCGCCGATCTGCTTGATGACGCCCATCAAGGTCTTGCCCTGCTTCGAGCTCAGCTTCATCGGCCTCGCTCCGCCCGTGAGGATGACGAGCCTGGTGAGGTCGTTGTTCTTGTCGTTGATGAGCCCCTGCAGGCCCTGCATGCCCGAGGCGGTGGTGGGGTCGTAGCTTGCCTTCTTGAGGACCTCGCGCGTGGCGCGCTTGAGCACGATCGCCTGGACGCCGGCCGCCGGCGCGGGCGCCACCTCGGCGCCGTCGATCGTCACGCCCTTCCCGCGGGCGGGGATGGTGTCGATCTTGACCCCCACCGGCGGATCGAGCGGGAGCAGGTCGATCTCGACCTGATCGCTCGAGACCACGCGGCGTCCCGACTCGCGCACAGTCAGGCGCATCCCGTACGTCCCCCGCCGGTCCCCCACCAGCCGCGGCCGCGTCGTGCGCGCGCCGCTCAGCTTGGCCCGGGAGCCGCGCGGCGCGCGGTAGATGCTCCAGCGGTAGCTGAGCCGGCTCCGGTGACGGGAGCGGCGTGAGTTGCCGGCGCTGAAGCGCACGGCTCGGCCGAGGTCCACGGAGTGCCCGCTCCCGGCGCCCGGCAGGGGCCGGTCGCGCCGGGCGCGAAACCGCCGCACGATCCGGCCGTAGGTCCCGTTCTTGTGGAAGGCCTCGAGCACCAGCGTGTTGCGCCCGTAGCGCAGGCCGTGGTCGGCGTCGAGGTTGGCGATGCGCCCACGGGATCCTCGGCGGAAGAACGAGCTCGCGACCGCCCGGCCGTTGAGAAACGCCCGGAACCCGCGGGTGCGCCGGGCGGTCTTCGTGCGGAGGTTCAGCTGCCCGTTGGAGCCCACGCGCACGCGGCCGACGCGCAGGAAGCGGGCGCTGCGCCTGCCCACGACGAACTCGACGTTGTCGGAGACCACCCTCCTTCGCCCCACTCGAGCCGACACGTGGAGGAACGTGAGGCCCGGGGAGAGACGTCGCCGTGCCACCCAGAGCCCGCCCCGGCCGCGCTTGAAGCTGCGGCTGATGCTCCTGGACCCGAGCCTCGCGGAGATCCGCCTCACGCGGGACGGGGCGCGGACCACCAGGCGGACCAGCCGCGAGCGGACCAGGCGGTCCTCGCCCGGAGAGAGGATCCGGACCGTCTGCTTCGATGCTGCCGACTCGGCCTTGGCGCTCTCCCCGGCCGCGGGAACCAACAGCGCCGCCGACAGCGGCACGGCGACCAGAGCGCAGACCAAGCGACGTCGATGTCGCACGACCGCTTCGCTCATCGCCCGCCCTCCGATCTGTGGCCTGGTCGTTCGTCCCTGCGCGCCTCCTCGAGCGCACGGGTGAGCTGGAGCCAGCCGATGAACCTCCACTGCTCCCCGTCCTGGCGGCGAAGCCGCCCGGCGATGGCGTCGCCCTGGCGATCGAGCTCCAGGTCGAGTCGAAGCGGCTCCACTCGGGTCATCGCAGGTAGGTTCGGGGGGGACAGCACGGCCGCGCGCCCCCGACCACCCCATGAACTTTGTGGGCGCAACTGGTGAGGTTTCCCGCTGTAGAGTCGTGGCGTGGGGGGAGGGGAGCTCTTCGAGCGCGAGGGGGAGGTTCGCGCCGTGGAGGCGCTGCTGGAGCGGGCATGCGGCGGCCACGGCGGGCTGGCGGTGATCCTCGGAGAGCCCGGGATCGGCAAGACGCGGCTGCTCGCCCACGCGCGCCGGCACGCGGAGGCACACAGTTGCCGGGTGCTCTGCGCTCGAGGCTCCGAGCTCGAGTCGGTGCTGTCCTTTGGGGTCGCGCGTCAGCTGCTCGAGACCGAGGACGGGCCACCGCGTCTCGAGGCTGGGGGCGACCTCGCGGTCATCATGCGCCTGCACTCAGAGCTCGCAGCGCGGGCCGCCGAGGGGCCGCTGGTGCTGACCGTGGACGACGCGCAGTGGGCCGACGAGCCGTCGCTGCGCTTTCTGGCCCACATCGCCTTGCGCCTCGAGGAGCTTGCGGTGGCGCTGCTCGTGGCCGCGCGCTCGGGGCCCGGCACCGCCTCCGGGCAGCTGCTCGACCAGCTGACGACCGCATCGGGGGCGACGCTTCTGGCCCCGAGGGTGCTGAGCGAGGCGGCGGTCGGCGCGCTGGTTCGCAAGGAGCTCGGCGAGGGCGACGAGGAGGTCGTCAGGGCGTGCGCGCGGGCGAGCGGCGGTAACCCGTTCTACCTGCGCGAGATGCTGCGGGCCCTTGCTGCCGAAGACGAGCCGGTGCGCGCGGAGGACATCCGGCAGGTGGTGCCCGAGGCGGTGCTGAGCGCGCTGATGGTGCGGCTGGCTCGCCTGGGCCCGGACGAGACCGCTCTCGCCCGAGCGGCCGCCGTGCTGGGCGACGGGACACCGCTGCGTCTGGTGGCCGCGCTGGCCGAGCTCTTGAGCGTCGAGGCCGAGCGAGCTGCCGACAGGCTGGCCTCGGCGCACGTGCTCGCCCCCGGGGAGCCGGTGCGCTTCGCGCACCCACTCATCGGCGGCGCGATCGAGCGCGATCTGGGGGAGTTCGCACGCGCGCGCATGCACCGCAGCGCCGCGC
>JALZII010000044.1 GCA_030860365.1 Actinomycetota bacterium | reverse complement strand
CTGCGCGGGCTGTTGCCGGGCGGGCGCTTCGAGGCGGTGCCCGGCGGCCTGCGCAACGTGGTGGGCGAGGTGCCCGGACGCGACCCCGGGCGCCGGGTGGTGGTGGGCGCTCACTACGACACCAAGGACATCCCGGGCTTCGTGGGCGCCAACGACAGCGCCTCGGGAACGGCCGTGGCCGTGCAGCTGGCCCGGACGCTGAAGCCACGCCAGGCCGGCCCGACGGTCGTCTTCGTGCTCTTCGACGGCGAGGAGAGCCCCGGCGACGCCCCCGACAGCGAGTTCCTGCGCCGCGGGCTGCGCGGCTCGAAGGCCATCGCGCCCCGCCTGCGCGGCGCCGAGGCGATGGTGCTGCTCGACTTCGTGGGCGATCGCGACCTGAGCACGCCGCGTGAGGCCAACTCCGACGAGGCGCTGTGGAGCCGGCTGCGCGCAGCCGCTGCCCGGGTGGGCGCCGGAGAGGCCTTCCCGCCCGCAGTGACCGGCGCGATCTCCGACGATCACCTGCCCTTCATCGAGCAGGGCGTCCCGTCGATCGACCTGGTCGACTTCACCTTCCCGTGCTTCCACCAGCGCTGCGACGACCTCTCGGTTGTCTCGGAGTCCAGTGTGGACAAGACGGGCGAGACGGTGCTCGAGCTGCTCACTACGCTCTGAGGAGATGCCCTCGACCCCCCAGAAGCTGCTCCTGGCCGCCCCGCGCGGCTACTGCGCCGGCGTGGATCGCGCCGTCCAGACGGTGGAGCGCGCGCTGGAGATCCACGGCCCGCCCGTCTACGTGCGCAAGGAGATCGTGCACAACAAGCACGTGGTCGAGCAGCTGAAGGAGCGCGGCGCGATCTTCGTCGACCAGGAGACCGAGGTGCCCGAGGGCGAGATGGTCGTCTTCTCCGCCCACGGCGTCGCTCCCAGCGTGCACGCCAACTCCGCCGCCCGCGAGCTGCGCACCATCGACGCCACCTGCCCCTTGGTGACCAAGGTGCACGTGGAGGCCAAGAAGTTCGCCGCCGACGGCTTCACGATCGTCTTCATCGGCCACGAAGGCCACGAGGAGGTCGAGGGGACGATGGGCGAGGCCCCGGCGAACATGGTCCTCATCGAGACCGAGGAGGACGTCGACAACCTCGAGGTCGAAGACCCCGACCGCGTTGCGTTCCTGACCCAGACCACCCTTTCGGTGGACGAGACCGACCGCGTGATCCGCCGTCTGCGCCAGCGCTTCCCGAACGTCACGGGACCGAAGTCCGACGACATCTGCTACGCCACCACCAACCGCCAGGCCGCCGTGCGCCAGATGGCCCTCGAGTGCGACCTCGTCCTGGTGATCGGCTCACGCAACTCCTCGAACTCCAACCGCCTGGTGGAGGTGGCGCGCGACCACGGCGCGGACTCCTACCTGATCGACAACCAGAGCCAGGTGCAGGAGGAGTGGCTGGAGGGCAAGAAGGTGGTGGGCATCTCCTCCGGAGCGAGCGCCCCCGAGGAGCTCGTCCAGTCGCTGGTCGACTTCTTCCGCGAGCGCGGCACCGAGGAGGTCTCGGAGTACGAGGTGGTCCAGGAGGACGTGCGCTTCATGCTTCCGAAGGAAATTCGCAAGGCCATGGCCCCACAGGCGTCCTGAGCCGAGCACTCAGGGCGGCTGGGGGGTGAACTGGACGCCGTGGAGGCGGAGCCCGGGGTCGACGGCCACCACGCGGCCGTCGACCTCGTAGAGCCCGGGCTCGCGGTCGGCTCCCGAGAGCACCGCCCAGGCCGCTCCCCCCGAGAAGGTGAACTCGGCCGCCGCGCCGGCGTCCTCGGCTTCGAGGTAGTCCTCGCCAGGCAGCCAGTCGCGGACGAGCTGCAGGCGCTCGGCGTCCGCAGGCAGTGCGATGTCGGCGGTCTGGGGCTCGAGCAGGACCCCGGGGGCGTCCTCGGGGCGAACGGGGTCGAGGGGCGACGGGGCCGCGAACCCCCGGTCGAGCTCGGTCAGGACCTCGTGGATGGCCTGTTCGCAGTCGAGATAGTCGCCCTCGCCGTAGTGCACGTAGCGCAGCACGCCGCGGCGATCGAAGAGGTAGCGCCCAGGCCAGCCGCGGTTGCCGTAGAGGCGCCAGACCTCCAGCTCTGGGTCCAACAGCACGGCGTGCTCGATCTGCAGGCGCTCGACCGCTGCGGCCACCGTGGCGCGGTCGCGCCCGAACGAGTATCCGGCGCAGTGGACGCCAATCACCCGCAGGCCCGCGCCGTGGTAGCGCTCGTGCCAGGCCTTCAGGTAGGGCAGCGTGCGCAGCGAGTTGATGCGTGCGAAGTCCCAGAACTCGACCAGGGCGGCGTTTCGGCCCACGAGGCGGTCCATCCGCAGGAAGGCCACGTTCAGCCAGTCCATGCGCGGCGGGAACTCCGGGGCGTGCAG